>JAKEHF010000115.1 GCA_022615295.1 Actinomycetota bacterium
CGCCATCGGGCTGACGTTTCTCATCCCCTACGACCCGATCGACATCGTCGACCTCGTGTCCGACGTGGGGGCCTGGTTCTGGCCGGTGGTCCTGCTTGCGACCGGGGTGGCCATCCTGGTGCCGGCGCTGACACCACGGAGAGAGGACGACGATCAGGCTTCCGGCTGACGGAGGACCCGGTAGAGCGACTGGGCCGCCACGAAGAGAACCAGACAACCGAAGGCAAAGCTGAGGACACGATCCTGGGCGCCGAGGGCGATTCGGGCCCCCAGCAAGGAGCCGGCGACCCCGCCAACACCGACGACCAGCCCGTCCGCCAGGCGGACACGTCCGTTTCGCACATTGACTGCTGTCGCCGAGACCGCCGTGAAGATGATGGCAAGCAGGGAGGTGCCCTGGGCGGCATGCTGGCTCAAACCCATGAAGAAGACCGCCGCGGGGACGATGATCACTCCCCCGCCAACCCCTGACAACCCGGCGAAGAGCCCGCCGAAGACGCCGATCCCGAGACCGGCCATCACCTGTGCCGTCTCGTCGAGAACCGATCCCGCTCCGAGACCCTCGCCACCGAGGATCATCCGAACCCCGGCCAACACCAGGACCAGGGAGAACACCACCGTGAGCATCCTCGGGCTGGAGCGATGCATCACCGTGGCGCCGATTCCCGACCCGATCACCCCGCCGACGCCGATCGTCACCCCGGCGGCAACCGCCAGCTCACCGGCCCCGGCGAACGTCAGCGCCCCGGCTAGCCCGATGGGCACTATGGCCGACAGCGAGGTGGCGTGGGCGCGATGGCGGTCGAAGCCGAGCCACACCAGGAGGGGGACGAGGACGATCCCGCCACCGACACCGAAGGTTCCGGCGAGGAGACCGGCCGCCACACCGACGAAGACCAGGCTCCACGACATGCGAGACGAGGATCCGGGGGGTCCGACCTCGCTCATTGGGGGCCGCTGCTAGCCGAGACTGCCGAAGTAGCGGGTCTTCGCCTCGACGTACTCGAGGATGCCCTCCGAACCGGCCTCACGGCCTAGACCCGACTGCTTCATGCCGCCGAAGGGCGCCTCGGGTGTGCTGGGGAACCAGTCGTTGATCCCGATCATCCCGAACTCGAGCTCCTCCGACACCCGAAACGCCGTGGCCAGGTCCCGGGTGTACACGTAGGCGGCCAACCCGTAGTCGGTGGCGTTGGCCCTGGCGATGGCGTCGTCGATCTGGTCAAAGGGGATCAACGGCATGACCGGGCCGAAGATCTCCTCGTTGTGGATGGGAACGTCGGGAGTCACGTTGGTGATCACGGTTGGTTGATAGAAGTAGCCGGCGCCTTCCCCACGGGACCCGCCGGTCATCACCTTGGCCCCGAGATCGACGCTGGCCGAGACCAGCTCCTCGACACGGTCACGCTGGCGGGCGTTGATCAGCGGTCCCACGGTCGTCGCCGGGTCGAGACCGCTCCCCACAACCTGGGCCTCGGCGGTGGCCACCGCCACCTCAGCGAACTCGTCGACGATGGAGTCGTGCACGTAGAAGCGCTGCGGGGCTATGCACACCTGACCGTTGTTGCGGACCTTGGTCACCATGGCGTTCTTGGCCACGGCCGCGATGTCGCCGGCATCGGGGAAGACGAGGACCGGGGCGTTGCCCCCCAGCTCGAGGGAGAGACGGGTCACGGTGCGCGCCGCCCCCT
Source organism: Actinomycetota bacterium (assembly GCA_022615295.1). Taxonomy (GTDB): domain Bacteria; phylum Actinomycetota; class Acidimicrobiia; order Spongiisociales; family ZC4RG35; genus ZC4RG35. The sequence continues at coordinate 1,692 of JAKEHF010000115.1, forward strand.
CCATGAGGAGACGACCCACCCGGGTCGACCCGGTGAACTGGATCTTTCTCACACGCTTGTCGTCGAGCATCACCTGACCCATCGTCTCCGGGTCGCCGTTGATGACGTTGAGCACCCCTGGGGGCAGACCGGACTCCATGAAGGCCCTGCCGATGAGCATCGCCGACCTCGGCGTGTACTCCGAGGGTCTGCTGACCACAGTGCAGCCCACGGCGAGGGCCGAGGAGATGGCCCGCATCTGGTTGTACACCGGGAAGTTCCACGCTGTTATCACCCCCACGACCCCGATCGGCTGGTAGGTGACGTCGATGCGCCGATTGGGCACACGGGAGGGGATCCAGCGGCCATAGAGACGCTGCGCCTCACCGGCCGCCCACCGGAGTTGGTTGGGAGCCCCGGCCCATTCGGCCCGGGACTGGGCCAGCGGCTTGCCCGACTCCTGGGTTGTGATCACTGCGAACTCATCGAGATGGGATTCGATGTATGCCGCCGTCTGCTCCAGGAACTTGCCCCGTTGGTAGGGGGTGAGATGGGACCAGCTCGGAAAGGCGGCAGCGGCGGCATCGACCGCAGCGGTGGCATCGTCGGCATTCCCGAAGGGGACTTGCTGAATGACCAGCTCGGTGGCCGGGTCCAACAGGTCCCATTTCCCACCGTTGGCGGCGTCCACCCACTCGCCACCGATCAGCTGCTTGAACTCGCTCATGTCTCGAACGGTATCAGGGGTTCACCGGCAGGAGTGTGGCTCCGGTCCCGGCGCCGCCCCGGATCGCCGAGCTTGGAGGCGATCGGCCCGCCCACCGCCATGATGAACACCTCGGCCCCGGCGATCCCGGCGCCGAGACCGGCGATGATGATCGAGAACTCCCCCCTGGCGATCAACGCCAGACCGGCCCGACGTTGACCCCGACCGACCCCGGCGCGACGGGCCGCATACCTGCCGCCGATGAGCTTGGTGAGCCCGGTAACCAGACCGAGAGCCACCGCCGTGAGGAGCACCCCCGGGATGTCTCCGGGGTCGGTGGACAGCCCGAAGAAGACGAAGAACACCGCGGCGAAGAGGTCACGCAACGGTGAGAGGAGTGCGTGGGCTCGGGTGGCCGCCTCGCCGGAGAGACTGATGCCCACCAGGAAGGCGCCGACCGCAGCCGAGATGCTCACCCCCTCCGCCAGCCCGGCGACGACCAGGGTGAGTCCGAAGACCGACAGCAGGGATACCTCGTCCGAGCGATGGAAGATGAACTCGCCGAGACGGTCACCGTGGGTATATGCGAAGGCAACTGCCAGGGTCATGGCCACCACCGCGACCCCGATGGTGAGAAGGGCGGACAATGCGCTCCCACCGAGGGCGAGGGCGGCTAGAAGCGGGAGGAGGAGGGCCATCGCCAGGTCCTCGAAGACGAGGATGGAGAGGATCACCGGTGTCTCCCTGTTGCCGGTCCACCCCAGGTCGGCGAGGAGCTTGGCGATCACCCCCGTCGAGGAGATGTAGGTGACCCCGCCGAGGAAGATGGCCGCCACCGGCCCCCAACCCAACACCAGACCGGCGACAACACCCGGGGTGAAGTTCAGCACGAGGTCGACGATGCCGGCCCGCGCCACCACCCGCACCCCTCTGACCAGCTCCCCCGCCGAATACTCGAGACCGAGCATCAACAGCAGGAAGATCACCCCCAGCTCCGCACCGACCTCGATGAACTCCTCCGAGGTGACCACTGGAACCAGACCCCCCTCTCCCAGGGCGAGACCGGCCAACAGATAGAGGGGAATCGGCGAGATCCCGACTCGTCCTGCCACCCTGGCGAGGATCCCCAGGACAAGCACCACGGCGCCCAACTCCAGGAGCAGGGCCCCCTGGTCCACGTCTCAACCTGCCCTCAGGATGCCGATGACGGCTTCGATGCCTTCCGGGGTTCCGACGACGACCAGGGTGTCATCGTCACGAAACGTGAAGTCGGGTCCGGGCGCGGGATAGTGGCTCTTGTCCCTGATGACGGCCACCACGGAGACCCCGGTCCTGGTCCGGATCCGCGCCTCGCCCAAGGGATGGCCGACATAAGGGGATCCGGGCTCGAGGGTGAGCCAGTCGATCGCAAGACCTTCGACCTGCTGCTGAAGGTCTGTCAGACTCTCGACAACGGTGGATGCGCCAAGGGCCTCGGCGAGCGCATGACTGTCCTCGTCGGTCAGGTCGACCCTGGTGGTCACCGTGTCCGGATCGTCCGGCGAGCAGATGAACAGCTCTCGCCGCCCGGTGCGGTGGTGGACAACACCGACCCGGTTCCCCTCCGCGGTGACGAACTCGAGACGCACTCCTACACCCGGAAGAGACATCTCCTCGATCTTGGCCATCCGCTACCTCCTTCCCGGGCGAGCCCATCCTAAGGGGCCGGCTTCTACGCTTCGTGCTCTGAGCCGAAGCCGAACGGTCCGTGTCGTCCTGGAGCCCTACGACCCGAATTGGCCTCGTTTGTTCGAGATCGAGGCAAGTCTGATCCGGAGCGCACAGGGACCAGACGACATCCGGGTGGAGCACACCGGCTCGACATCGGTCCTGGTCTTGCTGCGAAACCTGTGATCGACATCAGCCTCGCCGTCCCCGATTCGACTGATGAGAGCAGCTATGTGGGGAGACTGGAATCGGTGGGCTACAGGCTTCACCTCTGTGAGCCTGACTTGCACGAGCACCGTCTTCTCAAGAAGGAGCAGCCCGCCGTCAATCTCCATGTCTTCACAACCGGCTCCATCGAAGTGGACCGGATGGTCCTCTTCAGGGACATCCTCGTGGGCGATCGACTGGCCAGGGAGCGCTACCAACGGCTGAAGACGAAACTGTCCGAGCAGACCTGGGGCTCGATCCAGGAGTACGCCGATGCCAAGAGCGAAGTGGTGGAGGAGATCGTCGCTCTAGGCGCTCAACCTGACTGAGATGTGCGATCGTCTTATCCTGGCCGGCTCGTGGATGTCGAGATCCTCGCAACCATGTCCGGGGCACTGCTCGTCTGGGTCGCCACCGTTCATCTCGTCCTGGCCCTGGGTGTCAGACGCGGCGAGCTGGTGTGGTCGGGCCGATATCCGCGTCTGCTCCCCCGACCACTGAGGTGGCGAAGTCTCGGCTACGCCGCCGCCCTCATCGGTTCGGCATGGCTGCTCGCCGGATTGGCGGGCGTGCTCGACACGGGGCCCCTCGCCGACCGTTGGGCGAGATCCACCGGTTTCGTGCTCACCGTCTTCCTCGGTTTGGCCGGTCTTGCCAGTCTTCTCAAGGGAAGCCGGTGGGAGCGTCTCTTCTTTGCACCCTTCACGCTGTTCGGCGCCGGTCTCTCCTGCTGGCTCACCTTCTTCTGACCCCGTCGGGCCGGGCGGGGTCGGATCAGTGACAAAACCCTGGCCGCTGCCAACATGCCCCAATGTCTGATCTGGTGATTCTCGATGACCTCCGAACGCTGGAGCTCGACAACAGCCGGCCGAAGATCTACGACCGCGACATCGGTCTGAGGCTATTGGCGACCGACCCCGTGACCGGGGCCGAGCATTATCTGGTGAGATACCCGCCGGGTCTCCAAGCGAGACGTCACACCCACACGTCCGCCCAGACCTTTCTTGTCATCGAGGGAAAGCTCGAGGTGAACGGGCAGCATCTTCTCCCCGGTGGTTATGCGCGTGTCCCCGGCGGCGTCCCCATGCTTCATGGCCCGTCGGGAGATGGCGACTGTCTGTTCCTCACCGTCTTCGACGGCCCCTTCGATGTCAACATCGTCGACTAGCCCACCTTCTAGTCCACGGTGTGGAAGTGTGGCTCGCCGACGTGGGCCCGGCAGGACTTGAACCTGCAACCAACGGATTATGAGTCCGCTGCTCTGACCGGGTTGAGCTACGGGCCCGAAGAGCCAAGGGTACCGTGCTCGCCAACCTGAGACCGTGGCCGCCCGTCTCAAGGACCATCCGGCCGTTGCCGATTCTCCCCGGGTGATCCCCGCCGAGCAGACGAGAATCGTCCACCCCTCACGCTGGTGGTTGGTGCTCGCCGTCGTCTGCGGCGTCATGACGGCTGCGGCGACCACGGCCGCCATCATCGTCCAGCGGAACGCGACCACTCCCATCGGGGAAGGTGAGGTGTTTGTCGCCGACACTGCCAGGGCCGCCGAGATCATCATGGCCGCGCCCGGTGCTGGGGTCGGCGTCAGACAGGCTCGCAACATCCTCGGAGTGGAAGCCGTCTCCCTGCTCGACGATCAAGGACGCGTCGTCGCCTCGACATCCGACCCACTTATCGGTGGGCTCGCCCCGAACGAGTTGCTCATGTACGGCGCCGCCGAACGACGTTTCATCGCCCTTGCTACCACGATCGAGGGCGACCTCTGGCTCGACGACGTGGTCCTCTGGCCAGCGGGCACGGTCCTCTATCAGGTGGTTGCGCCTATGGAGACCGAAGGCGCGCTCATGATCCACTACGACGTGTCCGCCCTCCTCGGACGGAGGACACAACCGGGCGAGATCCAGCCCGAGACCCTCCAGCTACTCGGTTTGTCGACCGTCTTCGCCATCTTCGGCGGTGTGGTCCTGATGGGTCGTTCTCGGGCGGTGCGTCGAGCGCGGGAGGTCGAGATCGAGTCGGAGTTCCTTCGTGCCCACTCCACCGAGCTACAGGCTGCCAACGAGGACCTGGAGCGGGCACGCCACCTGGCGGAGGAGGCGCTGGCCCTGGCCGAGGAGAAGCTGAGGATCCGGTCCGAGTTCGTCCTGATGATCAACCACGAGCTGCGCACGCCGCTCACCAGCGTCGTCACCGGGGCTCGGCTCCTCAGATCGTCTGATCTCAGCGGGGCCGATCGCCAAGTCGTCCTCGACTCGATGATCACCGACGGTGCCCGACTCCAGGAGATGATCGACCAGATCCTCGCCGTGGCCAGGATCGAGAACACCGGTTTGTCCTACGAGTTGATCGAGACTCCATACCGTGCAGTCCTCGACACGGTCGCCAGAGTCCATCCGGCCTGTGTGTCCAACCCCGGTGAGGACGCGCCGGACCTGGTCGTGCGGACCGACCTCGGGGCACTGGCTCTGGTGGTGGGATCACTCGTCGACAATGCCTTCACCCACGGTGCGGAGACAGTCAGTGTGGGTTGCGCGATCCGGGAGACGATCACTCCACAGCTCCGTGTCGGTCGGATGCCGTCGTCGGCGGTCCATGTCACAGTCGCGGACGACGGGCCGGGGATCTCGATGGGCTTTCTCCCCCGCATCTTCGAGAAGTTCGAGAAGTCGAGCTTCAGTCCGGGAACCGGCCTCGGCCTCTACATGGCCCGGATGATCGTCGA
>JAKEHF010000116.1 GCA_022615295.1 Actinomycetota bacterium
ACGCGCGGTCCTCGGGTTAGCCAGCCACCGATGATGCTGGGGTTCCTCTGGGAGATGCGGCCGTACTTTCGCCAGGTGGCGGGTCAGCTCGTAGCCGGAGTTGCGGAAGACCCGCATCAACTGGCGGTTCTCACCCAGGACGTAGGCCCGGAAACGCTCGACACCATGCTCCCGGGCGTGATTCGTCAACAGCTCGAGGAGTCTCGTCCCCAGACCACGCCCCTGGTGCTCGTCGACCACGGCAAAGGCGACCTCCGCGGTGGCAGAACCCGGGCTCTCCCGGTCGTAGGTGCCGATGGCGACGATCTCGCCCTCGTGGAGGGCCACCAGACCCATCCGGTCGTGATAGTCGACGTTGGTGAAATGGCTGACCTCGGCGTCGGTGAGGGTCTGTTTGACGCTGAAGAAGCGGAAGTATCGGGACTCTGGCCCGAGGTGCTCGAAGAAGGCCCGCGCCCTGTCTGCGTCGTCGGGTCGTATGGGACGGACCCGGGCCACACCACCGTCTCGGAGAACGATGTCCAGCTCGTACTCCGCCGGGTAGTCCACCACGCCAAGCTAGCCGGAGCGGCGCCGGGCCCCGCCCGGTCGACGCCCGGTTCCCAAGCCCCGACTCCGCCGGGCTGTACACTGCATGCGGGGTCGACGGGTGGCATCCGCCACAGTCGTTGAGAGGAGGACTGGCGATCGACCCGACGTGGGGCCCGGGCTCGGTTCCTCTCCCCTCCCCCACCCACCGGTCCGGGTCCCACGACCCTTCTTCGGGCTCAGTGCCCGGGGTGGGTTTCGAACCCACACGAGCCTTGCGGCTCAAGGGGGTTTAAGCCCCTCGCGTCTACCGTTTCGCCACCCGGGCCGGACGTCAGGGTATCCGCTGTGAGCGTGAGCAAGGCATGCTCCTCACCTACGACACCTACTCACACTGAGGCCAGCAGACCCATCACCACTCCGTCCAGCGTGTCATGGACGGTGACGTGGGCGAGTGGGGCATGACACCAGCCCATGACCGCCTCCGCGATCACCGCCCCACCCAGGATTACCCCGGCACGATCGGGGTTGAGAGTGGGCAACCGGGCCGTCTCCTCGACGGTGAGGCCGGCCAGCATCTCCACCACCCCGGTGACAGCTGATGCCGTGATAGTCGGCTCATCCCGCCCCGTCGCCAGACCGGGCAGCTCGGTCCAGGTCCCGGCGACGCCGATCAGGGATCCCACCAGGACAGGCTCGAGAGCGGCCAGCAGTCCGGTGACGAGGGACCTCGCCTCGTCGAGTCGGTGCCCGGTCGCGGGACGCTCGGGCAGGGCACGCTCGGTGAGACGAACGGACCCAATGTCCACCGAGACCGCGGTGTCGGCGGTGACGAACTCGGTGCTCCCCCCACCGATGTCGGACACGAGCCAGGGCCCGGGGCCGCTGAAACCGGCCGTCGCCCCCGCATAGGCCAGCCGGGCCTCCTGGGTGCCGGTGATCAACTCCGGTCTGACACCGAGCGTCTCCTCCACCATGTCGAAGAAGACCTCGCGGTTGGCGGCGTCCCGGGACGCCGACGTGGCGATGGCCCGCCGTCTCGTCACCCCGTGGCGGTCCATCAGCTGGCCGTAGTCTCCGAGCACGGGCAGGGTCGCCCCCATCCCCGCATCCGAGAGGACTCCGCTCCGGTCCACCCCACGGCCGAGACCGGTCACCACCTCCCACCGGCCCACCTCGCCTCCGTCGTCGGCGATGAGCATTCGCATCGAGTTGGTGCCGATGTCGACTGCGGCGACACGGGTCATGGCCGCGCCGTCCAGGCAGGGTTGACCATTCCTTCGAGCACACACGGGATCTCACAGTCGAGGGGCTCGACCCATGAGGCGACCAACTCACCCACCGGATTGTCCCCACCGGCCCTGGTGTGGGCGTAGTGGGCGTGGAGACACTTGACTCCGGCGGCGGCACCACCCACGCCCCCGCTCGGGGTCGGGCCCTCGTCCCCTGTGTCCAGGCTCTCCCGTTCGGACCGATAGTCCTCATGGGCCCGCTCCAGACGATCGGCGAACTCGGGGTCGGAGAGGGTCTTCTGTTCCATCCGGCGCACTCCGCCCCCGCTCTCGAGACGCCCCACCCGGACCCGGGCCAAGGGACAAGTGAGCCAGTAGAGGGTTGGGAAAGGCGTCCCGTCGTCGAGCCGTGGCGGCACCCGCACCACCACCGGGAGCCCGAGATGACAGCTCGACACCACCTCGACGGATGACCGCAGGGGCCTGCCGAGCTGGGCCTCTACGACCTCATCCATCCATGTCGGCGCCGGTGAGGAAGTCCCAGATGCCCTCCACCCAGGTGCGCTCCTCCTCGGGCTCGGGGGTGTCCTCCACCGGCGCTTCCTCCGCGCCCGGCGGATCGAGAACGATGTAGGCGGTCTCTCCGGGACGGACATACCCGAGCTTCTCTCTGGCCAGCGTCTCGATCTCGGCCTCCGTGTGGAGGGCGGCCACGTCGGCCTCGAGTTTGGCGTTGGCGTCCTCCAGCGCCGCCAGCTCGGCTCGTGCCGCCGCCACTTGCTGGCGCGACTCGACAATCTGACGATAGGGGACCACCTGGGTGAGGAAGGCGACCCCGATCAAAAGCATGAGCAGGGTGGCCAAGGCGGCGCCGGGCCGGCGCAGCAGCGTCATCTCATCCTCCGGAAGGTGTCCCAGCTGGCATAACGCGCCTCGCTGCCCATCCGCTCCTCGATGCGGAGCAGCTGGTTGTACTTGGCGGTCCGCTCGCCACGCGCCGGGGCGCCGGTCTTGAGCTGGCCGACGTTGCCGGCCACCGCGAGATGGGAGATGAAGCTGTCCTCGGTCTCCCCGCTCCGATGGCTGACCATCCTCCCGTATCCGGCGCGCTCGGCCGTCTCCAGCGTGTGCATCGTCTCGGAGAGGGTCCCTATCTGGTTGATCTTGATGAGGATGGCGTTGCCCACACCCTCGGAGATCCCCCGACGCAGCAGGTCCTCGTTGGTGACGAACACGTCGTCCCCGACGAGCTGGACCCTGTCGCCGAGACGCTTGGTGAGCAGCTTCCACCCCTCCCAGTCCTCCTCGGCCATGCCGTCCTCGATCGAGACGAGCGGATAGCGGTCTGCGAGGTCGGCGAGGTAGTCCACCAT
>JAKEHF010000117.1 GCA_022615295.1 Actinomycetota bacterium
AACAACGCAGGGATCACCCGCGACTCCCGTCTGGTGAACATGACCGAGACCGACTTCCGCGCGGTGCTCGACGTGAACCTCGGGGTGACGTTTCGTCTCAGCGCCGCCCTGGCCCCTCTCCTCGCCGACGGCGGCGCCATCGTCAACATCGCCTCCCGGGCCTATCTGGGCAACTTCGGCCAGTACAACTACTCGATGTCCAAGGGGGGCGTGGTGGGTCTCACCCGCGCCATGGCCCTGGACCTGGCCCCGGTTGTCCGGGTCAACGCCGTCGCCCCCGGTCTCATCGGGACCGAGATGGCGATGGCCATTCCTTCCGACGTCCTCGAGAGGATGGTCGCCGCCATCCCCCTTGGTCGAATGGGCGCCCCTTCGGAGGTGGCCCGGGTCGTCAAGTTCCTCCTCACCCCCGACTCGTCATACATCACAGGTGAGGTGATCGTGGTCGGCGGGGGCCGAAGTCTCTCCTGACCCGTCCATCCTTGAACCCAGGGTTCCCACCGTCGCTGAGCGGGGCTGTGAACCCTGGGTTCGCTGTTGGTAGGTCAGCTCCCCGGGATGATCCACTCCAGATCGAGAGCCACCCGATCACCGAATCGACGTCGGTCTTCAGTTCACGGCTTCCATTGGCGGATGTGACAGGCCGTAAGCACACAACCCAGGGTTGCTACCCACCTCCAAGGTAGGTGGGAACCCTGGGTTCAAGTGTCCTCGGCGCTAGTAGTAGAGCCGAACGATGGTCTCGGCGACCATGGCCGGCTTGTCGGAGCCCTCCACCTCCACGGTCACCGTCCGGTTCAGCTGGAGCCCACCGGGGACCTCGGTCACACCGTCGAGCCTGAGTCTCGCCCTGATCCGAGATCCCACGGGCACCGGGGCCGGAAAACGGACCCTGTCGAGCCCGTAGTTCACCCCCATCACGGGAGACCCCACATCGAAGGGGATCTGAGACACCAGGGGGATGATGAGCGACAGGGTAAGGAACCCATGGGCGATGGTCCCACCGAACGGGGTGAGCTTGGCCTTCTCCGGGTCCACGTGGATGTACTGGTGGTCATCGGTGGCGTCGGCGAAGGCGTCGACCATCTCCTGGGTGATCGCCATCCACGGGCTGACCCCGACCTCGCTCCCCACCATCGTCTCAAGCCGCCCAAGAACCTCGCTCATGCCGGGGATTGTGACATCGAGGTCGGCAATCGGGCGAGACCGACTATGTTGGGGGTATGGCCGACGCCACCAAGCTGATGGTTTGGATCGATCAGGACCTGTGCACCGGTGACGGGATCTGCGAGGAGATCACACCCGACGTCTTCGTGGGTCGCGACGACGGATTGTGGATCGTCAAGGAGGAGTCGAAGCACTTCGGACGCACCGTCGTCTTCGACGGCACCCAGGCGCCGGACGGTGCCCGGGGCCTGGCCCGGGTCCCCGACGCCCTCATCGAGGACGTGATCGAGTCCGCCGAAGAGTGCCCCGGCGAGTGCATCATGATCGAGCCCTATCAGGAGTCTGCGGTCTACACCGGCTGATCGCCGACCCCTAACTACCCTCCGTGACGATGCAGGTCCTGCGCACACGCATCGACACGCGCTCGGAGGAATACCAGGCGAACCGGGCGGCGATGCTCGAGAAGCTGGCCGAGTTCGAGTCTCTCCAGGAACAGGCCCGCCAGGGCGGCGGATCGACGTACGTGCAACGTCATCGTGACCGAGGAAAGCTCCTCGCCCGCGAGCGGATCGAGCTCCTCGTTGACCCCGACACCCCATTCCTCGAGCTGTCGACCTTGGCGGCTTGGGGCACCGACAAGCCGCTCGGCGGAAACGTCGTCACCGGGCTCGGCGTCGTGAGCGGTGTCGAGTGCGCCATCCTCGCCAACGACCCCACCAGTCAGGCCGGCGTGTTCAACAGGTACACCCTGGCCAAGTCACTGCGGATCATGGACATCGCCATGGAGAACCGTCTCCCCCTGATCAACCTCGTCGAGTCGGGTGGGGCCGACCTCCCCGACCAGGCCGAGGTCTTCGTGGTCGGTGGGAAGTGGTTCCGCAACCTGACCCGTCTCTCCAAGGCGGGGATCCCCACCATCTCCCTGGTCTTCGGCAGCTCCACCGCCGGGGGCGCCTACTTCCCGGCGATGTGCGACTACGCAGTGATGGTCAAGGAGAGGGCGAAGGTGTTCCTTGGTGGACCACCCCTGGTCAAGATGGCGACCGGGGAGGAGTCGACCGACGAGGAGTTGGGAGGCGCCGAGATGCACTCCCGGGTGTCCGGTCTCTCCGACTACTTCGCCGAGACCGAGGAGGACGCCGTCCGGATCGGCCGTGAGATCGTCGCCCACTTCAACTGGCGAAAGCTGGGATACGGGCCGACCCGACCCGCCGACGACCCGGTATGCGACCTCGACGAGATCCTCGGCGTGATCCCCGCCGACCTGCGGGTCCCCTTCGACATGAGAGAGATCCTGGCCCGTGTCCTCGACGGGTCCCGGTTCGAGGAGTACAAGGCGGTCTACGGGACATCCATCCTCAACGGGTGGGGGTCGATCCACGGGTTCCCCATAGGGGTGGTGGCCAACCAGCAGGGGGTGATCTTCTCCGAGGAGGCACAGAAGACCACCGAGTTCATCCAGCTGTGCAACCGCTATGACACACCGATCCTCTTCATCCACAACACCACCGGCTACATGGTGGGCAAGGAGTACGAGCAGCGAGGGATCATCAAGGACGGCGCCAAGATGATCAATGCGGTGGCCAACTCGGAGGTGCCCCACATCTCGCTGATGGCCGGTGTCTCCTACGGTGCCGGGAACTACGGGATGTCGGGGCGTGCCTACGAGCCGAGGTTCGTCTACGGCTATCCCAACCACAAGGTGGCCGTCATGGGCGCCCGCCAGCTCGCCGGTGTGATGTCGATCGTGGCCAGACAGTCCGCAGAGTCGAGGGGTGAGGTCTTCGATGAGGAGGCCGACGACCAGCGGACCGCCGAGCTGGTGGCGATGATGGAGAGCACCGAGCAGGCCTACTACTCGACGTCACGGGTCCGTGACGACGGTCTCATCGATCCCCGCGACACCCGGACGGTGCTCGGGATCGCCTTGTCCGCCATCCACTCGGCGCCGGTGGTCGGCACCGACCGGTTCGGCGTCTTCCGCATGTAGCTGAAACGCGTACCTCAGGTAATACCGCACCCGCTGGGGTACCTAACCGCTCAAGAAGCCGGTGAGAACTCCACTATGACGTCGCGATAGCCGAGGCTGAGCAGGAAGTTGGTCAGCACCTCCCGGGCATTCTCCTCCGCCTTCTCGAGGATCCCGTTGTCCAAGGCGCTCTGGGCCAGCACCTCGTCCGCAACCCGTCTTGTCTCCGACTCGAGCTGCGGATCACCTCGAGTGAAGAGGCCAATGTCACGGTCGAGGATCTGGGTGGCCTCGTTGTCCGGAGCCACGTATTGGATCTCTGCTGAGGGAACGGTGATCTCGACGACACCGAGTTCGTCAACAGTAATGTCGCGCACCGACACCCTGCTCAGATCGACCCCGGCCCCGATGCGAGCGACAGCGAACAGGACCAGGTTGTCTCCCCGGGCCCAGGCCAGCCAGCCCCGGTCGGTCCCCTTCTCCACGATGGTGTACTGGACGCTCTCCACGGTGGTGAGGGCCGCCAGGTCCCTGATTGCGGTGACCACCACCGGCCCGATCTCCTCGTAGGGCTCGGGGGCCAGGGCCTCCGCTATGTCGCCAGGGGTGGGGATAGCCGAGATCACCGCGATCACACCCCACACCACGATGGCGACGATGGCCACCACTGGCAGCATGGCGGGGAGAAGACGACGTGACCGCGGCGGGGCCGGTTGAGACCCGGTCTCGGTGTCCACGTCTGCCAGGGTATCGGCACCGAAGGGCTACCGGCGAAGCATCGGTAGCCTGCCACGCCAATGATCTCACGGATCCTCGTCGCCAATCGGGGGGAGATCGCCAGACGGGTGTTCCGAACCTGCCGAGAGATGGGGATCGCCACGATCGCGGTCTTCTCCCCTGTCGACCGGGACGAGCCCCACGTCAGGGAGGCGGACGAGGCGCTCCCTCTCCCCGGATCCACGCCCGCGGAGTCCTATCTGGACATCGAGGCAATCCTCGCCGTCGCCAAGACGGCCGGCGCCGACGCCATACACCCCGGATACGGATTCCTCTCCGAGAGCGCCGGATTCGCCCGTGGCGTGATCGAGTCGGGTCTCACCTGGATCGGCCCGGATCCCGAGTCGATTGAGATCATGGGCTCGAAACTCGAGTCGAAGCGGCTCATGGAGCGGATCGGGGTCCCGGTCCTGCCCACGGTCGAGGTGATGGGCCCGGCACCCGATGGCGCTGCAGCGGCCGCCCTCGGCATCCCAGTCCTGGTGAAGGCATCTGCAGGGGGTGGGGGCAAGGGAATGCGGGTCGTCACCGACCCCGACGAGATCCCTGCCGCCATTGCCGCGGCACGCCGTGAGGCGGCCGGCGCCTTCGGGGACGATACGGTGTTCCTCGAGCGCTATCTGCCCGCACCACGTCACATCGAGGTGCAGGTCTTCGGCGACCGCCGCGGCAACGTCGTCTCGATGTTCGAGCGGGAGTGCTCGATCCAGCGTCGTCATCAGAAGATCATCGAGGAGGCACCCAGCCCGGCCCTCGCCGTTGCGGCAAGAGGACGTCTCGGCGAGGCCGCGGTCGCCGCGGCCAAGGCCGTCGACTACGTCGGGGCGGGGACCGTCGAGTTTCTTGTGGACGACGACCGCTTTTACTTCCTCGAGATGAACACCCGCCTCCAAGTGGAGCATCCGGTGACCGAGATGGTCACCGGTCTCGATCTGGTGCGTCTCCAGATCGAGGTGGCCGACGGCGGGGAAGTGACCGAGCCCGACGCGATGTCCGGTCACGCCATCGAGGCCCGGCTCTACGCCGAGGACCCGGTGGCGGACTTCCTGCCGTCGACGGGCAGGGTCGACCGTTTCGAGTTCTACGAGACGCCCGGTCTCAGGGTCGACAGCGGTGTCGAGACAGGGTCGACGGTGACCATCCACTACGACCCGATGCTGGCCAAGGTCATCGCCCATGCCGCGACACGGGAGACGGCGGCGGCACTCCTCGCCAACGCCCTGCGCACGGCGAGGATCCATGGACCCGTCACCAACAGGGCCCTCCTCGTCAGGATCCTCGAGCACCCGGAGTTCGCCGCCGGGCACACCGACACCGGGTTCCTCGATCGTCACGAGCCCGGCGACCTGGGACGGTCCGTTCTCGGACCCGACGACGAAAGGATGGCGGCGGTGGCGGCCGCCCTGTGCGATCGTGCCCTGGTCGCCGCCACGGCTCCCGTTCTCCGATCGGCTCCCCTCGGATGGCGGAACAGTCCCGGTCAGCCTCAGCGGAGGGTTTACGACGGGGACTACGGGCCTCACCAGATCATCTATCGGTCGACTCGCTCCGGTCTAGCCATCGAGAGCTTCGACGGAGTGGACGGTCTCGTGACACCAGACTCTGCCGAACTCTCGACCGGTGACGAGACCATCGTCTTCTCGGTGGCGAGATACGGTCGGGTCCGGCACGTCGACTCGCGGCTCGGTCCGGCGAGGCTCACCGAGATCGAGCGGTTCCCGACGGTCGAGACCGACGAGGCGGCCGGCTCGGTGCACTCGCCGATGCCGGGGAAGGTGGTCCGTGTCGCCGTCGCCGTCGGCGACCAGGTCTCCGAGGGTCAGGTGTTGATGGTGATGGAGGCGATGAAGATGGAGCACACCCTGCGCTCTCCCCACGACGGCGTGGTCACCGAGGTCCGCTACCAGGCCGGGAACCAGGTGGAATCCGGCGTCGTCCTAGTAGTCATCGACGAGGACTAATGGCCAAGTACGCACTCGCATACGTCGCCTTGCTTTTGGCTGCCCTCCTGGCCGGTTTCTACCTCTGGGCAGGGGGAGGGATCTGGTGGAGCGACGATCCGAGAATGCTCGTCGACCGGGGTTTTGAGACGGGCGGCGCCGTCGTATTCCCCGCGGAGCCCCCGATCACGGCCGTGGTGGAGCCCGACCTGGACCTGGATGTGGTCGACGCCAACGGCGGCGAGACCGTCCACCCCAGCTCCTATTGCTTCCAGACCGGCAACTTCCAAGAGTGCGCCGACGTTTTCGGACCGGACCTCGGAGCTACAAGTTGACGATCATCAGCACCGGGGCCGCGGGGAACGCCACCTGGCACCTCGAGATCGACAACAGGGACGACCTTCCCCTTCCCGCCGGGGTCAGCTGCTGAAGCTGCGGAGGACCTCCACCACGTAGTCGATGTCGGCCTCGGTGTGATCGGCGTTCACCTGGAACCTGATCTCCTCGTCCCCCTTGGGCACCACCGGGAAGTTGAGACCGGTCGCCAGGACGCCATGGTGGAGCAGATGCTCCACGAGAGCCGAGGTCCGCTCGGTGTCGCGCACCATGAGTGGCACCACGGGATGGGGGCCGGGGATCGTCTCGTAACCGGCATGGACCAGACCCGACTCGAAACGCATCGTCATCTCGGCGAGATGCTCGAGGAGCTCCTCGCCCTCGGTCGAGTCCACGATCGACACCGCGGTGTCGGCCGCGGCGGCCTCACCTGCGGTGATCGAGTTGGAGTAGACGTACAACGGGGCCCGCTCTCGGAGATAGCCGCACACCGCCGCCGAACCGGTGACATAGCCCCCGTTCACCCCGAACGCCTTGCCCAGGGTGCCCACCAGGACGTCGGCGCTGCCTCCGGTCACCGCCTCGGTGCCCCTGCCCCCGGCGCCAAAGGCGCCGACCCCGTGAGAGTCGTCGACTACGAGCACCACGTTCTCCGGGAAGTGGGGGTCGTGACGCTCGACGATCTCGGCCAGGGTGGCCATGCCGGCGTAGTCGCCACGCATCGAGAACACCCCGTCGGTGACGACGATGACCCGGTCCACCTCGCCGGCGAGCGACCCCAGCTTGTCATCCAACGTGGAGTAGGCGAGATGGGGATACACGTCGCGGGCGGCGGGTCGGGCCATCCGCAACCCGTTGATGATGGAATTGTGGTTCAGCGCGTCGCTGAGGACCGCGGTGGCCGCCGTGGCCAGTGAAACCAGGGTGGAGACAACTGCGGCATAGGCGGAGGAGAACAACACGGCGTCGCCGCGGGTGTGGAACTCCGCCAGACGTCGCTCCAGGTCGACGTGGGGATGGGTCGTCCCCGAGATGAACCTGACGGCGCCGGGTCCGGTCCCGAAGTGTGCCGTCGCTCGCTCCTCGGCCTCGATAACGGCCGGATGATGGGCGAGACCCAGATACCCGTTGGAGTTCATGCGGAGGAACTCCACGTCTGATCCGGCTAGCCGATAGCGGCGGCCATGTCCGCCATGTGGCGGGACCACGTCGGTGATCACCTTCTCCGCACCCTTGGCCGTGCCGGCGACTTCGAGCTGGGTGACCTCCCCGGCGAGCACGCTGTCGAGACGGTCGTGACCCATCGGCTCCGGTTTAGCAGGTCGTAGCCTGCGGCCGATGAGCAGACTCGGATTCGTAGGCCTGGGGACCATGGGCCGCGCCATGGCCGCCAACCTGATCACCGCCGGCCACCCCCTGATCGTGTGGAACCGCACCCCGTCCAAGGCGCGTGATCTGGGGGCCGAGGTGGTCTCCACCCCCGCCGCCCTCGGCTCCCGCTGCGATGTCGTCATGGTCTGTGTCTCCGACACCCCCGACGTGGAGGAGGTCGTCTTTGGATCCGATGGCCTCGCCTCCGGGATGAAGCCGGGGTCGATCATCGTGGACCACTCCACGATCTCCCCATCGGTCACCGCCGACCTGGCCCGTCGCGCCGGCGACGCCGGCATCGAGTGGGTGGACGCCCCGGTGTCGGGTGGCTCCGAGGGTGCGGTCAAGGGGACTCTGGCTGTGATGGCGGGGGGGTCGGCGGCCGCCCTGGAGCGGGTGCGACCCTACCTCGACGCATACTCGTCGTCGGTCGTCCACGTGGGAGAACCGGCGGGAGCGGGGCAGATGGCAAAGCTGGTCAACCAGGTCCTCGTCACCCTCAATCAGCTCGCCGCCTCGGAGGCCCTTCTTCTCGCCTCGGGGGCCGGACTCGACCTGAGGACCACGCTGGCGGCCGTCGAGGGAGGAGCGGGCGGATCCTGGATGCTGTCCAACCGAGGCCCGCAGATGATCGAAAGGGACTGGAGACCGGGGTTCACCATCGACCTCCAGCTCAAGGATCTCAGACTGGTTCTCGAGTCAGCCGACGAGCTGGGTGTGGTCGTCCCCGGGGCCGCCCTGGTTTTCCAGCTCTACCGGTCGCTCCAGGCGAAGGGTCTCGGCTCGGACGGGAATCACGCCCTGGTGAAGGCCCTGGAGGAGTTATCGGGGAAGCAGCTCCAAGCGTGAGTAAGGAGCGTCGCTCACCGACGCCCGTTACTCACGCTCCGAGTAGGTCGGCCTTGACCCGGGCCACGTGCCCGGTCGCCTTGACACTCCGATAGGCCTTGATCAGCTTGCCGTCGGTGTCGACCACGAACGTCGAGCGAAGAAGACCGAGGCTCAGCTTGCCGTAGAGACTCTTCTCCCCCCAGGCCCCGAGACTCTTGGCAAGCTCGAGGTCCTCGTCGGAGAGCAGATCGAAGTTGAGATCCTCCTTCTCCCGAAACTTCCTGTTCCGCGAGGGTGGGTCGGGACTGACCCCGACGATCCGGTAACCGGCCTCGGCAAACTGGTCGTAGCTGTCCCTGAAATCACACGACTCGACAGTGCACCCGGGGGTCATCGCCCGCGGGTAGAAGAACATCACATATTTGGAACCTGCGAAGTCCTTGTCGGTGACCGTCTCGCCGTCCTGGTTGCTGAGGCTGAAGACGACTCTGTCAGTCATCGGAGCCGGTGAGGGTAGCGGCGGTGGGGATCTCGCTCTTCTTGGCGGCGTCCGACCGCAGGAAGGTGGTGCCACCGGCGAGGAGGCTCAACGCCGAGGGGAGCCAGTATGAGATCACTCGGAAGACGACGATGGGGACCGCGGTGATCGACGCAGGTATCCCGTAGGCGGCCAGGATCAGGGCGAGACCGACCTCGGTCACTCCGAGACCTCCGGGAGTCCCTGGAAGGCCTCCGGCGATGGAGGCGACGGCGAACGAGGCCATCACCTGGAACCCGGTGACACCTACGGCGAAGGCCTCGAGCACAAGCCACAACGCCCCGGCCTCGAGGAGGAGACGGGCCCAAAGATAGAGCTGGGACTCGAGTCTCGGCGGATGGTTGGCCACCGATGCCTCGAGACGGGTGCGAATGAACCCGGGCAGGTACCTGTTCAGCGACCGTAGGCGCCCAGAGCCGAACATCAGCACCAGACCGACTATGAGCACAAACGGTGCGATCACGACCATGGGCACCGAGGCGATTTGGGCCGCCTCGCGAGGGCGTGCGATCAGGAGACCACCCCCGGCCATGACGAGGAGCCCCGAATAGTTGAGAAGGACGGCGCGCAGGGCCGGCCCCGCCGCCCGTGACGTCTCGTCCCTTACCGTCCAGGCCATGCCCACCGGTGTGATCGCCCCGCCCGCCGGGATCAGTCGGGCGACTCCGGCACCAACCAGTGCGGCTTTGAACGCGGACCATGGCCGCAACTCGTCGCCCACCTCGTGGACCGACTCGCGGAAGAGGAGCCCGAAGAACCACTTCGCCGATACCTGACACACCGCCGCCAGCACCAGGAAGGCCCAAGCCGCGCCATGGATCGGGGGCACCTCGAAGGTGTTGAGCACCCAGACGGCAACCCCCGTGTAAAGGACAGCGGCAACCGCCGCGATGACGAGCACCCTCTTCGGGTTCACGGGGTCAGCGGGTCTTCGACGCCGTCGGGGACGTCGCGAACGGACACGACCTCGTCCAACACGGCGCGTCGCCAGACGGCCATCGGCTCCCAAGAGCTGTCGGGGTTGCCCTGTATGCGTCGACCGATGAGGACGGTTGACAACAGGAGCAACAGGATCGTCTCTGTGGGTGGTCTAGCCAGCGTCACCGACACCAGCGGCAACAGGCCCCAGCCGATGAACCCCGCCAGACCGCCTCCGATCCTCCATCCGGCGATCGCCCAGCCGGCCGGCCAGATCATGAGCGCAGGATCCAGAGCCAGGAGCAGACCGGCCGAGGTTGCCAACCCCCGGCCCGAGCGCCCCCTCATCCAGATCGACCAGTTATGACCTACCACCGCGGCGAGGCCAACCATGCCCGCCGCGCCGGGACCGAGACCGACCCGCCGGGCCAGGTAGACGGGTATCAAACCCTTCAGTCCGTCGAGGAGGGCAGCGAGGGCTCCCCATCCCTTACCAAGTTGGCGGGTGACATTGCCCGCCCCCACGTTGCGGCCACCGACGCGACGCAGGTCGATCCCATGGGCCCGGGCCACAACCTGGGCGAACGGTATCGACCCCAGCAGATAGGCGGCCAGGAGCATGAGCGGCCAATAGAGCAATGGGACCGACAGATCCGGCATGTGCGCCAGAAACTAGCCAGCAGCGCAGACTCTGTGAAGCGGGGACGCCCGGTCCGAGTCTCCGGCAATCGGCAGCTCGAGTCGGAAGACGCTCTCGTCGAGGTCACGCCGATATGTCAGTGACCCTCTCATCAGCTCGGCAAGCTGACGTGACACCGAGAGACCAAGACCCACCGAGCCTTTCACCCCGTGATGCGCCGTGGAATAGGGCTCGAAGATGGTGTTCGCCTGGTCGTCGGGGACACCCTCGCCGTCGTCTCGCACTTCGAGCCAGACAAATCGATCGACCGCTCCGGACAAGACCCTGATTCCGGGCCCCCCGTAGCGCATGGCGTTGGTGAGCAGGTTACGGAGTATCTGACGCACCCGACCCGGGTCGGCGTAAGCCTCGGGGATGCTGTCCGGGACCTCGGCGACTTGCACCCCGAGCCCTTCGATGGCTGACTGAAGCTCGACCTCGAGATCGACAACCCGGGTGTGGATGGAGACCGTGCCTATCTCGGCGCGGGACGCCACCAGCAGGTCCTCGACGATGTTCGACATCTCCTGGGCCTGATCCGTGACCAGGCCGAGCAGCTCGGCACGCTCCTCGGGGCTCATCGGCTCCATGGCGCTCATTTCGGTGGTCAGGCCGAGCACCGCGGTGAGAGGTGTGCGCAACTCATGGCTCACCTTGGCTACGAACTCATCCTTGGCCCTCACCAGCTCGGTCATCGCCTCCTGCCGAGTCTT
>JAKEHF010000118.1 GCA_022615295.1 Actinomycetota bacterium
GATCCACATAAACAACGAAGGATCATATCACGGGTAAGAAAACCATGAAGGTACAAGGTCACAAAGATTCACAAGAAGAAGAATAGACTCGTGATTCTTGACAGCTCGTCGATGCCCAGGATGGCGATGATGTCCTGAAGATCCTTGTAACGCTGCAGGATCCGCTGCACCTCGGTGGCCACGAAGTAGTGCTCCTCCCCCACGATCTGAGGGTCGAGGGCCCGGCTCGTCGAGTCCAGCGGATCCACCGCCGGGTAGATGCCGAGCGCGGTCAGGGGCCGGGAGAGGACCGTCGTCGCGTCGAGATGGGCAAAGGCGGTGTGGGGGGCCGGGTCGGTGAT
Organism: Actinomycetota bacterium; assembly: GCA_022615295.1. GTDB lineage: Bacteria > Actinomycetota > Acidimicrobiia > Spongiisociales > ZC4RG35 > ZC4RG35. Next base: position 342 of record JAKEHF010000118.1, read on the forward strand.
GTCGTCAGCCGGCACGTAGATCGCCTGGAGGGAGGTGATGGAACGGCCCTTCAACGAGGTGATCCGCTCCTGGAGAGATCCCATCTCATCGGCGAGATTGGGCTGGTAGCCCACCTCCGAGGGCATCCGCCCCAGGAGGGTCGACACCTCGGAACCGGCCTGGGTGAAGCGAAAGATGTTGTCGATGAACAACAGCACGTCCTGGTTCTGCACGTCACGGAAGTACTCGGCCATGGTCAGCGCCGACAGGGCGACCCGGAGACGGACCCCGGGCGGCTCGTCCATCTGACCGAAGACCAAAGCTGCCTTCGCGATGACGCCGGTCTCCTGCATCTCCAAGTAGAGGTCGTTGCCTTCACGGGTCCGCTCCCCCACCCCGGCGAAAACCGAGACACCACCATGTTGGGTGGCCACCCGGTTGATCATCTCCTGGATGAGGACCGTCTTGCCTACACCGGCGCCACCGAACAGACCGATCTTCCCACCCTGGAGATAGGGGCAGATCAGGTCTAGCACCTTGATGCCGGTCTCGAAGACGGTCTTCTGCGGCTCGACGTCCTCGAACGCGGGCGGGGTTCGGTGGATCGGCCATCTCGGCTCGGAGAAGTCCTGGTCAGGAGCGTCGAGTGAGGCGCCCCAGACGTTGAAGATGTGACCAAGGGTTTGATCACCGACGGGCACGGTGATCGGGGACCCGGTGTCGATGACTTCCGCCCCACGGACCAGGCCATCGGTCGGCGCCAGGGCCACGGCCCGCACCCTCGACCCGCCGAGATGTTGGGCCACCTCGGCGAGGACCACCTTGGTCTCTCCGCCCAGCGTGAAGTGGATCTCGACGGCGTTGAGGATCTCGGGCAAAGCGTCGGGGGGGAATTCGACGTCGACCACCGGCCCCGCCACCTTGACGATCCGACCCTTTGCCTTGTCCTCACTCATTTCTCAGATTCCTCCTGTGGAAATCATCTGCCCTCTGCCAGGGCTTCGGCGCCACCGACGATCTCGGTGATGGCGGTTGTGATCTCGGCCTGTCTTGCCCGGTTGGCCTGCACCCGGAGACTCTTGATCAGCTCCTCGGCGTTGTCGGTCGCCGCCTTCATCGCCCGACGACGGGCGCTGTGCTCCGATGCCGACGCCTCGAGGAGCATGTTGAACACGATCGCCTCCACATAGGTGGGGAGGAGCCGGTCGAGGATCTCCTCCGGCGACGGCTCGAATCCGTATGTCGCCGTCGGGCCCTCCTTCGTCTCGGCCGTGGGCGGGGTGACCGGCAGCAACTCGATACCGGTCGGGGTCTGCGTCATCGCCGAGACGAATCTGGTGAAGAAGGCCTCGACCGCATCGATCCGCTCGTCGCCGTAGGCGGCCATGACCGTCCTGGCGATCGCCCTGGCGTCGCCATAGCCCGGGGTGTCGGTGACACCCAGGTAGGCCTGCTCGATCCGGTATCCGCGGTAGCGGAAATAGGACTGTGCCTTCCTCCCAACGGCGTAGATGAGGACGTCCTTGCCCTGTACGGAGATCGCGGCGATTCGGGCCTCGGCGAGACGGATGATGTTTGAGGCGTAGGCGCCTGCCAGACCACGATCCGAGGCGACAACCAACATGGCGATGGTCCTCGGCTCCCGACGCATCAGAAGCGCATGGGAGGTCTCGGTGCCGGTGGCGCCCACGCTCTTGATGACCTCGATCAGCTTCTCGGTGTACGGCTTGGAGCCGATCACCCTGGCCTGGGCCCTGGGGATGCGGCTGGCCGCGATGAGCTCCATGGCCCGGGTGATCTTCTGGGTCGCCTCAATGCTGGAGATGCGACGTCTCGTGTCACGGAGCTGAGCGCTGGCCAAGGTTCCCTACCCTCCGCTACCCGCCTCGGCGAAGGTCCCTTTGAAGGCATTGATCCCCTCGGACAGCTCGTCCCCTTCGGGCATCTTGCCTGTCTCCCGGATGGTGGCCAGGACGTTGGAGTAGCGGGCCTTGAAGAACTCGCGGAGCTCGCGGTCGAAACGCTTCACCTCACCAACGGCGACGTCGTCCATGTGGCCTTCTGTCACCGCAAACAACACCAACACCTGCTCCTCGACCGGTACCGGGGCGAACTGGGGCTGTTTGAGGACCTCGACCACCCGGCGGCCACGCTCCAACTGAGCCAGGGAGGCGGCGTCGAGCTCGGAGCCGAACTCGGCAAAGGCGGCCAGCTCGCGGAACTGGGCCAGGTTGAGACGCAACGGACCTGCGATCTTCCTCATTGCCGCGATCTGGGCGTTACCCCCGACCCGGGACACCGAGACCCCGGCGTTGAGCGCCGGTCGCACCCCCTGGAAGAACAGGTCGGTCTCGAGGAAGCACTGGCCGTCGGTGATGGAGATGACATTGGTGGGGATGTAGGCGGAGATGTCGTTGGCCTTGGTCTCGATCACCGGGAGACCGGTGAGACTGCCCCCGCCGAGGTCGTCGGAGAGCTTGGCGCACCTCTCCAGGAGACGACTGTGGAGATAGAACACGTCACCGGGGTAGGCCTCCCGCCCCGGGGGCCGACGCAGTAGCAGGGAGATCTCCCGGTAGGCGACCGCCTGTTTCGAGAGGTCGTCAAACATGACCAGGGCGTGCTCCCCGTTGTACATCCAGTGCTGGCCAATCGCCGAGCCGGCGTAGGGGGCGTACATCTGGAGGGCGGGGGCGTCGGAGGCGGCGGCATGGACCACCACCGTGTAGTCCATCGCACCATCTGCCCGGAGGATGTCCACCACCTCGGCCACCGTCGATGCCTTCTGACCGATGGCGACGTAGATGCACTTGACCGCCCGGTCGGTCCCCCAGAACTGCTTCTGGTTGAGGATGGTGTCGACGAGGAGCGCCGTCTTCCCGGTCTGGCGATCGCCGATGATCAGCTGCCGCTGCCCCCGGCCGATGGGGGTCATCGAGTCGATAGCCTTGATCCCGGTCTGGAGAGGCTCCTTCACCGGCTGACGATCCACCACCGAGGGCGCCTGGACCTCGAGCAGACGACGCTCCTCGGTCTCGATCGGCCCCCTGCCGTCGATCGGGTTGCCCAAGGCGTCGACGACTCTTCCCAGGAGGGCGTCACCGACCGGGACCGAGAGGACCGTCCCCGTCTGCTTGACCGGGTGACCCTCCTCGATGTGGCGGTACTCACCGAGGAAGACCACACCGAGGTCGTCCTCGTCGATGTTCAGAGCGACTCCGCGGAGACCCCCGGGGAACTCCAGGAGCTCGGAGGCCATGACGCTGGGGAGACCCTCGACGCGGGCAACACCGTCGGCTATGGCGGTCACGTATCCCACCGTCTCCTTGTCGAGGCTCGGCGTCCAACCGGCGAGGTTGGCCCGGAGGGACTCCGTTATCTGGTCGGCGGTGATGGTGAGATCGGACATCGGACTCCTAACGGCTCTTCACTGCTTGACGAAGCTCCTCGACCTTGCGGGAGATCGACCCGTCGATGACGGTGTCGCCGATCCGGGCCACCACACCTCCGATAACCGAGGGGTCGACCAAGACCTTGACCTCGACACGCCTCCCGGTGGCCTCACCCAGAGCCTTGGTCAACCGTTCGATGGTGGCCTCGTCGAGGGGGACCGCCGACCGAACCTCGGCAAGGGCGCGCTCCCGGGACGCCGCTGCGGTTTCGAGCAGCGACCTGGCGATGTCCGGAAGCTCCGCCACCCGACCGAGCCCGACCACGAGTTGCACCAGCCCCACCGTGAGATGGGAGGCCCGACCCCCGATGAGATCGTCGATTACCCCCTGTTTGCGCTCGGCGGGCACCTGGGGATCGGTGAGGGTGGAACGCAGGTCGGGTGTGGCGGAGATTGCCCGGGCCACAGTCGGGAGCTCGGTCTCGACACGCTCCAGCTCACCTTCGGCCCTGGCGAGCTCGAAGATGGCTGCGGCGTAGCCGGCGGCCCTGTCCGACACCTAGAGCTTCTCCAAATCGGCCAGGTAACGGTCGATTAGGGCCTTGTGGGCGGTGGCGTCCAGCCGCTCCCCGACGATCCGTCCGGCGAGGTCGACCGAGATCTCCCCGACCTGGGTCCGTGCCGCCGACAAGGCCCGTGACTTCTCGTTGGCCGCTTCCTCGCGCGCCTTGACCCTGATCTGATCGGCCTCCGCCTCGGCGCGTGCCAGGAGGTCGGCACGCACCTGCTCGGCTTGCTTGCGGGCTTCCTCGACGATCCGGTTGGCATCGGCCTTGGCCTCGGCGAGCTGGCCCCGATAGTCGGCGAGAAGGCTCTCCGCCTCGGTCTTGGCCCTCTCCGCCTCCTCGAGTTGCCCCGCCACCGCCCTCTGCCGCTGCTCCAGCGTCCGGTTGATCGTGGGCAGGGCCCACCTCCACATGAAGAAGAAGACGATGCCGAAGGAGATGATGCCGGCGACCAGCTCCGCCGGGGCCGGCAGCACGAGACTCAGACCGCCGGCGGCCTCCCCGCCCTCCTCGACGGCGAGGACGGTCATCGCAGTCAGGTTTTGCATCCCGTTCTCCTAACCGGCCGAGGCGATGAAGAAGAGCACGAAGCCGATCAGGGCCAACGCCTCGGTGAGGGCGATACCCAGGAACATGGTGGTCCGTATCGTCCCCTGCATCTCCGGCTGACGGGCCATGGCGGTTATGGCGTTTCCCGCAACGATGCCGACGCCGATGCCGGGGCCGATGGCCCCCAGGCCGTACCCGACCAACGAGAGAGCGCCCGTGAGGGCCTCGATGTTGCCTTCCATTTGTCTCTTCTCTCCTTAGTGCTCGAAGTGGATGGACGATTCGATGTAGACGGCTGTCAGCAGCGTGAAGATGTAGGCCTGGAGGACGGAGACCACCAGCTCTAGAAGGAACATGAACAGGCCCAATGCGAACCAGAAGAGCCCGATGGAGCCCTTGAGACCGATCTCGGGGACGGCGGCCAGGAACACCACGCCGGAGCCGAGGAGCAGGCTGAGCATGAGGTGGCCGGCCACCATGTTGGCGAAGAGCCGGACGGCGAGCGTGAGCGGACGTAGCAGGAAGATGGAGAAGAGCTCGATCAGCCCGACCAGCCAGCGGAGCCCGACCGGGACCGCCTTGGGCCAGACGGTGTCGATCAAGTAGCGGAAGTTGTTCCGGGCGAACCCCAGGAACATGAAGATGAGATAGGTGGTCAGGGAGAGGAAGGCGGGGATGGCCATCCGTGAGGTGACCGGGAAGTTGATGAGCGGGGTCACCTCGAACAGGTTGCCGACGAGGAGGAAGGAGAACATCGCCAGCAGGTAGGGGGTGTATCTGGCACCCTCGGGCCCGATGACGTCGCGGCCGATGCCGTCACGCACGAAGCCGATCGCCCCCTCGATTGCGACCCCGAACTTCGTCGGCACCAGACGCTGTTGTCTCAGCCCGAAGTAGAAGAGGGCGAGCACCACGAAGGCCGCGAAGAGCATCAGGACCGAGCTGCGGCTGAACTCGAGACCCCCCACCGTGAAGATCGTGGGGAACTCGAAGAGCTCGGTGACGTTGGCCGGGGCACAGATCACCTCGTTGACGACGTCACATGACTCCGCGGCCAGGATCATCGTCGCCAACTGGGTTCCTTACCGCGGGAGATCGAGACCGCCTCCCACCACAACATCACGACATAAGCGATCACAGCCGAGATGCCGAACGCCATCCGGTCCACCTCGACCACGCCGGCGATGAGGTAGACCGCGCCAACGAACAACCCAAGACGGAGGAAGAAGCCGATCAGAGCGGCGGCATGATAAGCCTGGAGGCTGATCCGCAGCGAAACCGAGAGTATGACCCCGGCGAGGAGGATGTTGGCCACCACGACCAGCACGCCGAGGGCTGCGCTCCACGCCCCGTCCCAGCCGCGGAGCGCCCCGAACACCAGCACCAGCACCGGCCCGATGTAGATGCCCCGGGAGACGGTGGCCCGGGCCAGATTGGCTTCGATAGGCGGACCGTGCTCAAGACTCATCATCTGCCCCGATCGTCTTCGAGTACTGCCAGACCTTGAGAAAGCCGGAGTATGAGCCGACTATGGCCCCAATCACCACCAGCCATGGCTCGGTGCCGAGCCAGCGGTCGGCCAGCATGCCGAGGAAGGTCCCGGAGAGGATCGAGCTGAGAAACGACCCACCCTCGATGAAACCCTCGTTGATGGCGGTGGAGGCTTGTCTCGTGGTGGAGTCGGTTTTCACGCGTCGTTCTTCGTCGTGCTTGTGAAGAGTTTCACAAAGTCTACGGGGGTGGACGGCAACGGTCCAAACCGAACCTAGCAGCCGTTACCTCAGGTAGTACGGCCCCCCTACGGGTACATAATCTCTCGAGAAAGCACCGCGCGTGCCACGTGACACGTAACGCGCGATTCGACGGGGACCCGACCTAGACGTGGCCCGGGAAGTCGTGGGGGTACGGGGGGAACTCGGCGGCGAGACGACGCACCCGCTGTGAGATCTCGCCCAGCTTCGCGAGGTCCTCACGACTCTCGAGGGCCGAAGTGATGAGCGATCCCACCTCCATCGCCTGATCCTCCTTCATTCCCTGTGTGGTCATCGCCGGGGTGCCGATGCGCAGGCCCGAGGCCCGGTACGGGGGTCTGGGATCGTTGGGGATGGTGTTGAAGTTGAGGGTGATCCCGATCCCGTCGAGGAGACGGGCGGCATCCTTGCCGCTCAGCTCGGGGTCGACCGAGCGGAGGTCGATGAGGAAGAGATGGTTGTCGGTGCCGCCCGAGACGACACGGACGCCCTCCTCCTGCACCCGGGTCGCCATCTCCGCGGCGTTGGCCACGATCTGGTCCGTGTAGTCATGGAACTCGGGTCGCATCGCCTCCCAGAAACACACCGCCTTTGCCGCGATCTGGGACTGGATGGGTCCGCCCTGGACGTTGGGGAACACGGCCTTGCCGATCTGCTCGCCGAACTCCTCCGTGGCCAGGATGAGACCGCCCCGAGGGCCGCGCAGGGCCTTGTGTGTGGTGCCGGTGACGATGTCGGCGTGGGGCACGGGTGAGGGGTGGGACTTGCCGGCGACGAGACCGATAAAGTGGGCGGCGTCCACCATGAACACCGCACCCACCTCGTCGGCGATCTCCCGAAAGCCCTGGTAGTCCAGGGTACGGGAGTAGGCGGAGTAGCCGGCGAGGACGATCTTGGGCCGGTGCTGATCGGCGAGACGACGGACCTGGTCCATATCGATGAGCTCGGTCGCCGGGTCGACGCCGTAGGCGACGAAGTCGTAGTAGAGACCGGAGAAGTTGACGGGCGAGCCGTGAGTGAGATGGCCGCCCTGGTCGAGACGCATGCCGAGGACGGTGTCGCCGGGTTTGAGCAGGGCGAAGTAGACGCCCATGTTGGCCTGGGCCCCGGAGTGAGGTTGGACGTTGGCGTAGGCGGCGTCGAACAGCTCCTTGGCACGGTCGATGGCAACCTGTTCCATCTCGTCGACCACCTGGCACCCTTCGTAGTAGCGCCGGCCCGGGTAGCCCTCTGCGTACTTGTTGGTGAACACCGAGCCCGAGGCGGCCATCACCGCCGGAGAGGCGAAGTTCTCCGAGGCGATCAGGTGGATGTGGCTATTCTGTCGCTCGAGATCCTTGCGGATGAGCCCGGCGATGAGGGGATCGACCCGCTCGATCGAGTCCATTGAGATCATGTGCTGAGCGTAGGCCGCCGATGCAGGTTGTACGGCGCCGTCGCCGACACCGATCGACTCCGGACCGCGCGGAGCGTTCTCGAGACGAGCGGTGTTCTCGAGACGATATGTCCCCGTACGGGCACCTACTTACCTGAGGTAAGCGTGATCGTGATGGGACCGTGGCGGATCACCACCGGGCGTGGGCCCGTGACGTCGACCACTGTCGAGGCCTGGCCCCCGGGGCTTGTCCCCTGGAGGTAGTAGACGGCGTCGCCGAACACCTCTCGTGCCGATACGTCGTCGAGGGTCTCCGGCTCGCCGGACCGGTTCGCCGAGGTCACTGCAAGCGGACCCGTCTCTCCGAGCAGAGCCAACGCCACCGGATGGTCCGGCATCCGGACCCCGACCGTGTCGGCCTGACGGTCGCCCACCCACTCCGCCAGCACCATGCGCGGCCGGACCACCAGGGTCAACGCCCCCGGCCAGAAACGAGCAGCGAGATCCGCCGTCTCATCTTGGATCACCCCCACCACGGCGGCTTGCTCCAACGAGTCGACGAGGACCCCGACGGGTCGTCCCTCGGGTCGCCCCTTGAGGACATACAATCTGTTCACCGCCTCGTCGTTGTTGGGGTCCACACCAATCCCATAGACGGTGTCGGTGGGCAGACCCACCACCCCACCCTCCCGGACCACCTCGACGGCCCGCTCCAGACCCGAGATCAAGGCTTTACGCCGACCACATAGCGGTCGCGACCGGCGAGGTCCTGACGGACAACCGTGGGGATCCCGACAAAGGTGCTGGAGGCGGCCACACCCTGGAACTCCCCAATCTCGATCACCACCACCCCACCAGGGCGAAGCCAATCGGCGACGGTCGACCCGATCCGCTCGATCACCTCCAAACCGGTCGGACCCGAGACGAGGGCCACCTTCGGTTCCCGCTGGACGTCCCGGGGCAGGGTGTGAAAGTCGGCCTCGGAGACATAGGGAGGGTTGGAGACGACAAGGTCGACCTCCCCGAGAAGCGCGGCGGGCAACGGGTCGAACAGATCACCGACCGCCAGGTACACGTCGAGACCGGTCTTGTGCCGATTGCCGTAGGCGACCTCGACGGCGCCCTCCGAGATCTCCGTGGCGAACACCGACGCCGTGGGAAACCGGTGCTTCAAGGCCAGGGCCAGGGCTCCGCACCCAGTGCACAGGTCGACTATCACCTTCGGGTTACGCATCATCTTTGAGGCGATCTCGAATAGACCCTCGGTCTCGGGTCGGGGCACAAGGACCCGGGGGTCGACATCGAGCTCGAGCGGGCCGAAGGCCGCCGTGCCCTCGATGTACTGGAGCGGCTCACCGGCAATGCGGCGGTCGATGAGGCTTTGCAGTGGTCTGTCAGGGCCGGCGACCGCCTCGAGCCTGCTCAGCTCATGCGGTGGGAGCTGGGTCACAAACCGGGAAATCTAATCGGACTCCGCCATCCGACGGGCCTGCTCCGCGGTGGTCAAACTCACCCACACCTGAGGACGGGTCTGAAGGTCTTCCGCCATGAACCGGCTCGATCTGGATCCCCTTCCACGGGTCGTACGGCCAGGCCTCTTCGGGGAGGCAGGTCCCCCTAGTCAGCGTTTAGGTATAGCGCTGCCGTCTGCTGGGGCGGGTCGCAGGAGGCAGGGCGTTTGCTTGCGTGCCCGGGGAAGGCGAACTACGGTTCATCGGTCCAACAGGCCGTGCTTGACCGGGTCCGGAATGGAGGAGAGATGATAGGGGGGCGGTGCGGTGAAGTATTGTGTTGACTCCGGCCAGGTCGATTCGAACATTTCAGGAACCGTCGATGAGGATGGCCAGTCCAGCTTGAGATTGAGTGGCGATACATGTCCTGCGGGGGACCCAGGGCCGTAGCGACGCCAGACCTAGGCGTGCGCTTTCGTTCTGGTTCGGGACTCTGGAGTTCAATCGTCCTCGGCGCGTTGATCGCAGTTTCTTGCCGGCCGTCCCCTGAGGTTGAGCGAGCACCGATCGACGACAGCGCTGTCGATGCCCGGGCAGCGGCCGTTGCTTCGGCACTGAGCCCTGAAGAACAAGTGTTTCTCGTCAACGCCTCCTCGACCTTGGTGGCTCGCTGCATGATCGAGAGCGGGTGGGACTACAAACCACAGCAGACCACCGAAGGCGAGTTGTTTGGCGGAACCGTCATGGAACGCCACGAGCTCTGGCTATACGACGACCCTACCCGGGCAGCCGAAGTCGGATATGGGATAGCTCAGTCCCAAGTAAGAGAGCCCTCAGCAGATGAGCCCTTGGACCTCTCGATGCTTACCCAGCAGCAACAGGACGAGTACTTCCTCGACCTTTTCGGCTCGGATGAGGAGCGAATCGAGATAACGACGGCGGACGGCTCGACAACCTCGCTTCCCGGAGGTGGATGCCTCGGCGAGGCTCGTCGCGCCATTTTCGTCGACATCGCTGAGTATCTGCGCGTGAGGGATTATCGAGGGAGCCTCGCTGGAATCGTATGGGAGCAAGTGATGTCGAGCGGGGCGCTACAGCGAGCCTTGCGTAGCTGGAGTTCCTGCATGTCGAGCCGAGGATTCGAGACACCAGACCCTGACGCTGCCTTGGACCTGGCATTGGAAGGCATCTCAGAACCAAATGGGACGGCTCTCGAGAGAGAGGTTGCCACGGCGGATGTTGACTGCAAGCGGGAGAGCGGCTTGTCGGACGCTTTTGCGCTCGCATTCACTGTCTCGGTAGACGACGTGATGGCCGGTGAAGAGCTGTCGATCCAGGGAGCTTTGGAGTTCGACCGCATGGCATTGGAACGAGCCAGGGAGGCACTTAGGATTCTGCCATGAAGGGACCGCCGTCCTCCGCGAATAGGGACGATACTGACGAGATCTCAAAGCCAAACCCCGACTCGTCGGACGGAAGGGGGTTCTGGATCGGGGTGACCACAGCCCTCGCAGGGGTTGCCCTGGCTGGGGCCGGATTTGCGATGGGTAGCCAGTTCTCTGACCCATCCGAAGCAACGATTCGAAGCGAACCGGAGCCCGTCACCATCACAGAGCGCCTCACGATGGCCCTCTTGGAGGATGTCGTCATCGCCCGAGGCGATGTGATCCCAACGAGACTCTACGAGGTTCCTGTACCTCAGGAAGTCACGCCTGTTGTCAGTGCCCTTCACGTAGCCATGGGAGACATCGTTCGTCCGGGTCAAGCGATTGTCGAACTGGCGGGCGAGCCTGTCTTCGTAATGGCCGGCGTCTTCCCCGCATGGCGAGACTTCGAACCCGGGATGTCGCCGGGACCCGATGTCCGTCAACTACAGGAAGCGTTGCGGGACCTAGCTCTGTTTGATGGCGAGGTAACCTCACGATACGACCGAGCGACACAACAAGGCGTCGCCGATTTCTGGTTGGCATCGGGCTACCCAACGAATACGTCTCGACCCGTATTGAAAAGCACGCACATACTGTTCATACCGAATGGCCAGGGAGTGGTCCATTCGATCGCCGTCAACGTCGGCGACGCCCTAAGCGAGGGACAGTTGGCTATCGCAGCTGATGAGAGAGCTCTGGTATTGGATCTCGATCCAGGTTTGGCGCATTTGGTCGTGCCCGGCCTCCCTATAAGACTGATGGACGAGTCGCGCACTCTCCTCCTAACGTCAACGATCGAAACAATTATCGGAGGCTCTGACGACCAGGAGGGTGTCGTTGAAGTCACCTTGTCCTCCGCGCTCAATGAGGTGCCGCCGAGTGTGATAGCAGAAGTTGTGCTCGATAGCAGCGGCTCGCAGGTGCTCAGCGCAACACCATCGGCGGTCTTCGTTGACGATCAGGGGCGCACGTACGTCGTCGCTTTGAACGATGGGGAGCAGGTTCGCGTCAATATCGTCGTGGGTCTCGTAACAGACGATGGCGTCGAAATCAGGTCGGCGGATCCGCCTCTGTCCGTCGACTCCGAGCTGGTGTTGAACCCCAACCTCGGCTCATGACCGGCCCAGACCCGGTTATCCAGGCGCGGAATCTAGGGCGATCCTATTTGAGCGCCGGTGTCGTCGCCTTATCCGGCGTGTCGCTGACGATGCATGCCGGTGAGGTGGTCGCAGTGACTGGCCCCTCAGGATCAGGTAAAACGACGCTTCTGAATCTCTTGGGGCTTCTCGATTCTCCGGACGATGGGGAAATCGAGCTGAACGGTCAATCTGCCTCGGGCTTGAAGGAAGGGACCGCGACCCGCCTCCGTGCTCAGAGCATCGGCTTCGTGTTTCAGGAGGCGCACCTGGTGGGCGCGAAGTCGGCCCTTGAGAATGTTGCCCTTGGCCTCAGGTACGCCGGGATCCCCCGACGTCGGAGGGTGGCTGGAGCTAAGGTCGCCCTGGAGTCTGTGGGGCTCGCTGATCGGATTCTCGCCCTTCCTAAGGAACTTTCCTCTGGAGAACGCCAGCGCGCAGCTTTTGCGCGGGCGACAGCCCACAATCCGCCCCTTCTTCTCTGTGATGAGCCGACCGGGAACCTCGACATGGAGAACACCAGGATTCTGTCGGGGCATATCGACGCTGCAGCCGGTACTGGGACCTGCGTCGTCGTGGCCACGCACGACCCGACTGTTGCCGACGCCGCGACACGGATTGTGTCGCTAATGGATGGGCGAGTCGTTCAAGACGTGCCCACTCGTGTCCAACAGTGGAAGGCCGCTAAGCCCAGAGAAGCTGGGATTTCATCTCCGGGGTTAGGCGAGCGACTCATGGACCTCATTGAGGATGTGCGAGGGGGACTCGGTCGTCGCGTGGGGTCGTCCTTCCTGACAGGGGTCAGCACCTTCCTGGGCGTCGGGGTCCTTGTGTTCGCCGCGGCGCTGACTTCGACCACCGCCGCGGAAGTCGCTCGTGATTTCGACCTCCTGGGCGCCACCACTGTCGAAGTCGTGGCAACGGACTCCGCGCCCGTATCCGTGGTCGACGACTCAGCCTGGGCTCAGCTGCGTGCTTTGCCTGGTGTGGTCCACGCTGGGCTCCTTCAGTTGCTCGGGGACAAGACCGTGTCAACCGCCTCGGGACTGCCCACCGCGTCGCGCTCGCACGTTGTCGGCGTGAGCGGGATTGGTGAAGACGGTGTCGAGGCCCTGGGCCTTGAGATCGAGGGAAGTAGCTTTAGTCGGTTCGATCATCTCGCAGGGACGTCCATCGCCCTGGTGGGGCAGGTCCTCGCGACCTCGCTCGAGGACCCCATAGCATCGGGTTCAATGATCCTGATAGGCGGAAGGAGTCTTCGGGTGGTTGGGACCATCAACGATGCTGCGCGGCACGCGGAGTTGCTCCTTCAGGTCGTCGTCCCGGTCGCCGCTGGTACCAGGCTCTGGCCCCGTTCCCTCTCGGAATCACGAGTTGTGCTTCAGACCGAGGTGGGAGCCCCCCCAATCGTGGCTGAGGAAGCGATCGCGATCCTCGCAAAGAGCTCCACAAACCGTCCTACGGCGTTGTATGCCCCGGAGGCTTCCAATCTCCGTCGCGAAGTAACAGGCCGGGTCGATACGTTGGTCCTGCTGGTAACAGTGAGCTTGCTCGCTACCGGGGCGGTCGCGATCGCTGCGGCGACCACGTCGAGCGTCTACCACCGCCGTTCCGAGATAGGGCTGCGCCGTGCTATAGGCGCAAGCCGTATCCAAATCGCTGCACTATTTTTGGCCGAGTCGTCAGTCATCGGAACGGTCGCCGCCCTGGTTGGACTGGCGGTTGCCCTTGGGCTGTTCCTCGTGGTGTCCACCGCCAACGAGTGGACACCCGTGATCGACTCAAAGGTGCTAGCCCTTTCGCCGATCGCCGGACTCCTCGTCGGATTGCTGGGCGGAGCCTGGCCAGCGCGACAGGCTGCATCGATAGATCCTGCACGTGCCCTCCGAACGTAAGAGATCGGAATTCGTCAGGAAGGGTCAGAACCCATCATCCGACGGTCCTGCTCGTCACTCGGGGTCAAGGCGACCTCGCCGACGCGACCCAAGCCACCAGACAACCCCGAATGCCCACTGTTCGAAGAGTCCGACCGCGAGACTTATCCGTCTGAACCGGTTATGTCTAGGCGGAACCGGTCATCCGACGGGCCTGCTCGGCGGTGGTTAGGGCGTCGACCAGCTCGTCGAGATCACCCCCCAGAACCTGGTCGAGACGTTTCAGCGTGAGACCGATGCGGTGGTCGGTGACCCGATTCTCCTTGTAGTTGTAGGTGCGGATCTTCTCCGCTCTCTCGCCGGTGCCCACCTGGCTGCGTCGCTCTCCGGACAGCTGAGCCTGGGCCTTCTCCTGCTCGGCCTGGAGGAGACGAGCCCTGAGAATCCGAAACGCCTTCTCCTTGTTTTGGAGTTGGGACTTCTCGTCCTGTACCGAGACGGTCAACCCTGTGGGGAGATGGGTGAGACGGACCGCGGAGTCGGTGGTGTTGACCGACTGGCCTCCCGGCCCGGTCGAGCGAAACACGTCGATACGGACCTCGGCGGGGTCGACGGCGACGTCCACCTCCTCGGCCTCGGGGAGCACAGCCACCGTGGCGGTTGAGGTATGCACCCTGCCCTGCGACTCGGTCTTGGGCACACGTTGCACCCGATGGACCCCACCCTCGTACTTGAGACGGGAGTAGGCGCCCCGACCCTTCACGGCGACGGTCACCTTGTCATAGCCACCGACGTCAGAAGGGGTGGAGTCCAACGGCTCCAACCTGAAGCCGTGACGTTCCGCGTACTTCTCATACATGCGGAGGAGGTCGCCGGCCCACAGTGCCGCCTCGTCCCCCCCTGCGGCCGACCGGATCTCGAGGATCACGTCCTTGGCGTTGTTGGGATCGCTGGGGGTGAGAGCCTCCATGATCCTCGCCTCCAGATCCTCGATCTCCACCCCGAGATCGGATACGAGCTCCGCGAACTCCTCACCCATCGTCTCCGCCTCGGCCAGATCGGCAGTCGCCGCACGCCAGCGCCGGATGTCTGCGGCCAGGTCGTGAAGCTCGGCGTGTCTCTTGCCCAACTCGACGAGACGTTTCGGGTCGGCGATCACCGCGGGGTCGACGAGCTTCGCCTCCACCTCCTGGTAGGCGGTCTCGATCTCGGCGAGACGGGCGGCCACCGCCGGCTCGATCACGGCCGACCCTCGATGACCTCGTCGCGCACCGCCATGGCCACGGCTGGAACCCCACCGCGGGCCACCACGTCACCCGTCTGAACGTCGTCGAGGGCGACGAGGAGGCCGGTGATGGCCACCTCGATCTGCGACTCGTCGGGCTGGGACGTGGTCAGCTTCTGCAGCCAGATCCCCGGTGCGGCCAGGATTCGAGCCAGTGCGCCGTCAGGACGGGTGCCCGACCAGCGGAGCACCTCGTAGGCGAGCCCGGCGATGACCGGGATGCCGACCAGACGCGAGCCCACGAGGATCACAATGTTGTCGGGGATGCCGAGGAAGGTGAAGACCACTATCGACCCCAGCACGACTATGAGCAGGAAGCTGGTGCCACACCGGGGGTGCTCGGGTGGGAATCGTGACACCGACTCCACGCTGAGCGGCTCCCCGGCCTCGAAGGCATGAATCGACATGTGCTCCGCCCCGTGATACTCGAACACGCGGGCGATCTCGGCCGACCTCCCGATGGCCCAGATGTACCCGACGAACAGACCGAGACGGATCAGACCCTCGACGACGTTGAAGACCAGACCCGACTCGTCCGCCACGGCTCCGGCGGCGAGGGCAGGGATCACGATGAAGAAGCCGGCGAAGAACACGAAGGCCAGCGCCATGGTCCACCCGATCTGGCCACGGGTGATCTGCTCCTCTTCCTCCTCGGCGGCCTTCATCGCCGACCAGCCCAGGGCTTTGAACCCGAGGGAGAGGGACTCTCCGAGAACGAAGATCCCGCGGAGGAGGGGGATGCGGGCCACACGGCGTCTCTCGCTGAGACGGGCCAGCTGGTCCCTTCGAGCCGTGATCCGACCGTCGGGGAGGCGGACGGCCACCGACCAGGCGGACGGGGCGCGCATCATCACCCCTTCGATGACGGCCTGGCCGCCGACGGTCTTGGACGGGTCGATGTGACCGCCGGACGACGTGTTGACTTCAGCCGGATTCAGCGCCGTCGACCCCGGTTTCGCCCGCCCTGGTGAAGCTGCTCTTGCCATAACGCTTCTGGAAGCGCTCTACGCGGCCCCCGGTGTCGACCAGCTTCTGCTTCCCCGTGAAGAAGGGGTGGCACTCGTTGCACAGCTCGAGATGCATCTCACCCGGCTTTGTGCTCCGAGTGGTGAAGGTATTGCCACACGAGCAGGTGACATGTGTCAGCTCGTAGGCGGGGTGGGTATCGGTCTTCACGTCGTCTCCGGTCTCAGCCGCTGCTCTTCGCCACTTCGGCGAGGAACTCGGCATTGCTCTTGGTGGTCTTCAGTCGGTCGATCAGCAGCTCGAGGGCGGCCCCCGGCTCGAGGGCGAGCAGGACCCGTCTCAGCTTCCACACCTGGTTCAACTCGGTCCGGTCGAACAACAGCTCCTCTTTCCTTGTTCCCGAGGCCTCGATGTCCACGGCGGGGTAGATGCGCTTGTCCGCCAGCTTGCGATCGAGACGGAGCTCCATGTTCCCGGTGCCCTTGAACTCCTCGAAGATGACCTCGTCCATCTTCGACCCGGTCTCCACCAGGGCGGTGGCCATGATGGTGAGAGAGCCGCCCTCCTCGATGTTCCGGGCAGCGCCGAAGAACCGCTTCGGGGGATACAGGGCCTGGGAGTCGACACCACCGGAGAGGATCCTCCCCGACGCCGGCGTGGCCAGGTTGTGGGCCCGGGCCAGACGTGTGATCGAGTCGAGGACGATGACCACGTCAGTGCCCATCTCCA
>JAKEHF010000119.1 GCA_022615295.1 Actinomycetota bacterium
GCGATGGTGGCGTGGTCCCGGGAGCGACCTCTCCGTTCTTTCTCGATACGGAAGGCCGAGAAGAGCCATGGGATGGGTGGGCGGGTGGTCGGTCCCGTCGGCGCGGGGGACCGGGTGGCCATCCTGGAGGACACCACGACCACCGGGGAGGCGGCTCATGAGGCGGCCGTCCAGGCTCGGGAGGCGGGAATGGTCCTCGTCCAGGTGATCGCCCTCGTCGACCGTTCCGACGGCGCGGCGCGAAGACGTCTCGAGGAGCTCGGGGTCCCCTATGCGGCCCTGGTGTCACCCGCCGACCTGGGGGTTGGCGGATGACCGTGGTTGTGCGTCGCTCCGCTCTGAGGATGTGGCTCCTCGCCATGGCGGGGATCCCCCTCCTCGTCCTCTCCCTGGACGTCATAACCAACCGTCGTCTCACCAACCAGCTCCGCGACCTGCTCTTCCGTCCGGAGGACACTCAGATCTTCGAGCCCCGTGACGTGATCTGGGCATGGGCGATGGCCGTGTTCGCCGGGTTCCTGGTGTTGTGGGGTCTCAAGGAGCTGTTCGTCCCCACCAAGGTCCTCGAGTGTCGCCCCGAGGGTCTTGCCCTCAAGCTGAACGGGCCCTTCCGTCCGGTGACCGTGGTGCCCTGGGAGGTCATCGTCGATGTCGACGGGATGGAGATGGAGGACGAGACGGGGAGGGTCCCCATGTTCTGGCTCGAGGTCGCCGACCGCAGCGCCCTGCCCGCGAACCCCTGGGGAGCCCGCTGGACGGGACCGGCCACGATGGTCGTCGTCGCTCAGGACTGGACCGAGCCACCCCGCGATGTCGCCGAGAAGGTGGCCGACTACGCGGTTGACGAAGCCAAGGCGGCTCGACGTCGCGCCGTGGCCTCCATCTGGCAGGAGGGGGAGGTGGAGTGAGACGGGTCGGCGCCCACACCCCGGGACGCCGACCCCTCCAGGAGGCGGAGACCAGGGGCGCCGACCTGGTCCAGATCTTCCTCTCCAACCCGCAGGGTTGGAGAAAGCCCGAGCCGCGTCACGATGCCGACGCGCTGAGGGAGGCCCCGATCCCCATCTATGTCCATGCCCCCTACCTGATCAACGTCTGCGCCGACGACAACAAGGTGCGGATCCCGAGCCGGAGGATCCTCCAGGAGACGTGTGACGCCGCCGCCGACATCGCCGCCAAGGCGGTGATCGTCCACGGCGGTCATGTCACGGGCCCCGGGCCTCAGGAGGATGGGATCGACCGCTGGCGGAAGGCACTGGAGTCACTCGACACCATCGTTCCGGTGCTCATCGAGAACACCGCCGGGGGGGACAAGGCGGTTGCCCGACGTGTGGAGTGGATCGCCCGACTATGGGGGGAGATAGGTGACCTCGGGGTGGGTTTCGTCCTCGACACGTGTCACTCGTGGGCCGGGGGTGAGCCCTTCGACGAGCTGGTGGAGAGGACGCTGGCGGCGACCGGTCGTATCGACCTGGTACACGCCAATGACTCCAAGGACCCCTTCGACTCCCGTCGCGACCGTCATGAGAATCTCGGCCGGGGGATGATCCCACCGGAAGACCTGGCCCGGGTCATAGTGGGGGCCGGGGCCCCCGTGGTCGTGGAGACACCGGGCGAAGCCGCCGGCCAGGCGGCCGACATCGCCTGGGTGCGCGCTCGTCTCTAGGGCGCGGTGTCGGTGAACACCTGGATCGTCCCCGAGTAGTTGGCCACCCAGACCTCCCGCGTCGCCGGGTCATAGGTGATGCCGATGGGATGATGACCGGTGGGGTGCTCCTCCACCTCGGTCATGTCCCCGGTGGCGACCTTGCTCATCGTGTTCGAGTGGTAGTTGACCACATAGAGGGCAGACCCGTCAGCGCTGATCGTCATGCTGCGCGGAGCCCTCCCCGTCGTCCCCCGGCCCACCACCGCCCCGGTGAGCAGGTCGAGCTTGACCAGCGCTCCTTCACCGTTGAGGCTCACATACAAGTGACGGGTGTCGGGGCTGAGCACCAGGTGCCTTGGGGCCCGACCCACATCCTCGATGTAGGAGACCTGAAGCGTTTCGAGATCGATGACGGCGATCGAGGTGGAGCCCATCACCGCCACGTAGGCGGTGGAGTCGGTGACGGCGACCCCACGAGGGTGCCGGCCGACAGGGACCCGGGCACGCTCGACACCACCACCCAGGTCGATGATCGAGACGTCGAAGCCGCACCAGTTGGAGACCACCAGGGTCGTGTCGTCGGGGGTGACGGCGAGGAACTTGGGGACGGGCCCCACCGCGATCAACCGTCGATGGCCAGCGTCGTCGTGTCTATCTCGTAGACGAAGCTGTCCGGCCAGTCGCCGGGGCCACAGCCGTCGCCTGCCGAGGTGTCCAGCCCGCCGCCATACATCTTGTAGTTGGAGACATAGGCACGTGCGCCGTCACTGGTGAAGGCGGCCTCCACAGGTGACCCCGCTAGGTCCGTACCAAGCCCCTGATAGCCGAACTGGGTGGGATCGACCTGGTCCTCGATGGTCGCCACCAGGGTGTGATCCCGGTCGTAGACCGTGATCGTGTGCCGGTACATCATGTTCTGGGCGAAGAAGAGACCATCCCCGGAGTGGACCACCGACTTCGGTGAGATGGGGCCGGTGATGACGGCGATCTCGACGAGTCTGCGCTCCGCCGCAGTCACACCGTCCTCGGGGACCAGTGTGGGGGTCGGGGCGAGTGTGGTGGTCGGGGGGAGCGTTGTGGTGGTGGTTGAGGTCGTGGTGGTGGTGGTGGTGACCGGGGGAGCCGTCGTCTCGGTCTGGGGAGTGGAGACGAGACAACCGGCGATCAGGACGACGGCGAGAAGACGTGTCTTCATCAGCCGACCCAAGCTAACCCCGGGTGAGTCCCCGGGGACAACGGGTAGCCTGGTCTCCTGATGACAGACAAGATCACCGCACCCGACATCCGATCCCGCAAGGGCGGTCCCAAGCTCACGATGATGACGGCATACGACTATCCGGGGGCGATGATCGCCGACAAGGCCGGGGTCGAGATTGTCCTCGTCGGGGACTCGGTGGCCAACGTGGTCCACGGGATGGAGACCACCCTGGAGATAGGGCTCGACGAGATCGTCCTCCACACCCGAGCCGTGAAGCGGGCCCGTCCCAAAGCCCTCGTCGTGGCCGACATGCCCTGGCTCAGCTTCCA
>JAKEHF010000015.1 GCA_022615295.1 Actinomycetota bacterium
ATATGGTCGCTCCGCTCCCTGGGGGAGGAAATATGGTCGCTCCGCTCCCTGGGGGAGGAAATATGGTCGCTCCGCTCCCTGGGGGAGGAAACAGGGCCACCTCCCCCAACGGTCGCTCCGCTCCCTGGGGGGAAAAGAGCGCCCTGGTGTAACCCTGTTCCCGCTTTAGCCTTTTCCCATGCGGCGACGTCTCCAGATCCTGGCGTGGACGCTGATCTGGAGCGGGGTCTTCGTCTCGGGCTACCTGGCCTGGCAGCTCTTTGGCACCGACATCCTCACCCGTGGCCTCCAGGCGGATGCCCAGATCGTGCTGGAGGACAGGCTCGACGAGTCCCCACCACCGTCCGAGACGGTAGATGTCGGAGAAGGTCCCGGTGAGCTGCCGCCCGGGACGCCCGAGACGGTGGCCTTCATCCCGGAGACCACGCCGGAGCGCGGCGACCCCTTCGCCTTCCTCCGCATACCCGCCATCGACCTCGACCAGGTGGTGTTTGCCGGCGTGGACACCGAGACGCTGAAGAGCGGACCCGGGCACATGGAGGGCACACCGGTTCCCGGCCAACCGGGGAACGCGGTCATCTCGGGTCATCGCACAACCTACGGACGCCCCTTTTTCAATGTCGACAGACTCGACCCCGGAGACCTGATCGAAGTGGAGACCGTGGCCGGGACCCACGTCTACGAGGTGAGGGAGCTGCTCGTAGTTCGGCCTACCGACATCTGGGTCACCGATCCTCTCCCTGGCGGCTGGCTGACCCTGACCACGTGCAACCCCAAGTTCTCGGCCAGGGAACGGCTTGTGGTCCGGGCCGAGATGGTCTCCGGTCCCAACTACGACTACATCAGGCTGCACGAGGCCGGGCTTCTCTCCTAACCCGCCGTCAACTCTTCGAGGGTCGCGATGTCGATCAGCCCGTGGTGGACGTCGGTGACCACGCCGTTGGCGTCAATGAAGTAGGTCACGGGTAGCCCGAGACGAGGATAGGAGGCCTCAAAGCCCTGGTCGCCGAGGGCCAGGGGATAGACGACACCGATCTCCTCGGCGAACTCGGCCGCAGACTCCAGACGATCCTCCACGGCGACGCCGAGGACGGCGATGTCGGGGTGGGCGTTGGCGAAGGTCGAGAGGTCGGGCATCTCGGTGCGACAGGGGACACACCACGACGCCCAGAGGTTGAGGACCAAGGGCCGCCCGTCGTCGGTGAGATGTCGGGTGAGTGCGAAGATCCCGCCATCGAGGAGCTCCACCTCGAACGGCGGGGCCGGGCTTCCCACCTCGGCGACCGAGACGCGGTCGCGCCCCAGTGCCCAGGAGACGAGGAGACCAGCCCCGAGCAGCCCGAGGAAGACGAGGGCCGGCCGGGGGGACCTCGGTCTCAGACCTGGACCATCCTCCTCAGCACGTAGTGGAGTATTCCCCCGTGACGGAGATACTCGACCTCGATCGGGGTGTCGACACGGGCGGTCGTATCGAATACGACGCTCGAGCCGTCGGCACGGGCGGCGGTGATCCTCACCTGGCCACGTGGCTCGAGACTGTCGTCGAGACCTATCGAGAACGTCTCCGACCCGTCGAGACCAAGCGTCTCCGGGCCCTCACCGGGGCCGAAGGCGAGAGGCAGGACCCCCATCATCACCAGATTGGAGCGATGGATCCTCTCGAAGGACTTGGCGAGCACCGCCCGGACCCCGAGCAGGAATACCCCCTTGGCCGCCCAGTCCCGAGATGATCCCATGCCGTAGTCATGACCGCCGATGACGAGAAGAGGCGTGCCCTGGTAGCTCATGGCGGCGTCGTAGATCGACTTCACCTGACCGTCGGTGAAGTCGGTCGTCCACCCGCCCTCGGTCCCCGGGGCGAGCAGATTGCGCACCCTCACATTGGCGAATGTCCCCCGGGTCATCACCCTGTCGTTCCCGCGGCGTGATCCGTATGAGTTGAACATCGCCGGCTGCACACCCTGAGCGATCAGGTACTGCCCGGCGGGAGACGATGCAGAAATGGAGCCGGCAGGGCTTATGTGATCGGTGGTGACGGAGTCACCGAGCATCACCAGAACGCGGGCCGAGTCGATCGCCTGAAGTGGCTTCACGTTCGGGGTGAGATCGGTGAAGAACGGTGGCTCCTGGATGTAGGTCGAGTCGGGCTGCCACCTGTAGAGGTCCGACTCGGTTGTCGATATGGCCCGCCACTCCTCCGACCCCTTGAAGACATCGGAGTACTTGTCGACGAACTGAGCGCGGTCGACGCTGCCACCGACAATCCTGGCGATCTCCTCGCCGCTCGGCCAGAGGTCGACGAGGAACACCTGGCTGCCGTCGCGGCCCCGCCCGATCGGGTCGTTGATCGGGTCCCAGTCCACGGTCCCTGCCAGCGCGTACGCCACGACCAGCGGTGGCGAGGCGAGGTAGTTGGCCCTCACGTCTGGGGAGATGCGCCCCTCGAAGTTCCGGTTGCCGGAGAGAACCGACGCCGCCACCAGCGAGTGCTCCGATATGGCCGTGGATATCGGCGCGGGGAGGGGCCCAGAGTTGCCGATGCAGGTGGTGCACCCGTAGCCGACGACGCCGAAACCGAGCGCCTCGAGGTCGTCCAGTAGACCTGCCTCGGTGAGGTACTCGGTGACCACCTTCGACCCTGGGGCCATCGAGCTCTTCACCCATGGCTTGCGGGTGAGACCCAGCTCCCGGGCCCGACGGGCCACGAGGCCGGCGGCGACCATCACGTCTGGGTTGGAGGTGTTCGTACAGGAAGTGATGGCCGCGATCACGACATGACCGTCGGCGAGTGTGAACCGTCGACCCTCGTGCTCGACGCTGACCTCGTCTCGAGCGCCGAGAGCTGCGTCACCCGACGGGCCGCCCTCACCCTCCCAGGAGACCACGGTCGACGACTCGGCGCCACCGTTCTTGCCGAAGATATTGGTCAGATCGCTCCGCCACTGCTCCTTCATGGCGGTGAGCGCGATCCGGTCCTGGGGTCGACGCGGGCCGGCAAGGGACGGCTCCACAGTCGCCATGTCCAGCTCCAGGGCCGAGCTATATGTGACCTTGGCGTGGTCGTCCCGCCACAGCCTTTGCGTCTTGTAGTAGGCCTCGACGGTGTCGATCAGCTTGTCGTCCCGCCCGGTGAGCCGGAGATAGCGCAACGTCTGGTCGTCGACGGGGAAGAAGCCGACGGTGGCTCCGTACTCCGGCGCCATGTTGGCGATGGTCGCCCGGTTGGCCACCGGCATGTCGTCGAGACCCGGTCCCCAGAACTCGACGAACTTGCCAACCACGCCGTGGGCGCGGAGCATCTCGGTCACCCTGAGCACGAGATCGGTGGCCGTCGAACCCTCGGGCAGCCGTCCGGTGAGACGAAAACCGACGACCTCGGGGAGCAGCATGTAGATGGGCTGTCCGACCATGGCGGCCTCGGCCTCGATGCCTCCCACTCCCCAGCCCACGACCCCCAGTCCGTTGATCATGGTCGTGTGCGAATCGGTGCCAACGAGGCTGTCGGGGTAGAGAGTCTCCCCATCATCCCAGACCACCTTGGCGAGATACTCGAGGTTCACCTGATGGACGATCCCTGTGGCGGGGGGGACGACCCGGAAGTTGGCGAAGGCGGACTGGCCCCATTTGAGGAACTCGTATCGCTCCTGATTTCGCTCGAACTCGAGACGTGAGTTGATGGTCAGAGCGTCGGGGCGGGCGAAGGCGTCCACCTGGACCGAGTGGTCGACGACCAGATCGGCGGGGATGAGTGGGTTGACTCGCTGCGCCGCACCGGTGTCCCCGGTCATCCGCACGATGGCCGAGCGCATGGCCGCCAGATCGACGACGGCAGGCACCCCGGTGAAGTCCTGGAGCACCACCCGACCGGGTATGAAGGCCACCTCGTCCTCGCCCACAGCCGAGCCGTCGTAAGCGGCGATCCTGCGGACGTCGTCCTCGGTGACCTTGAGCCCGTCGAGATTGCGAAGGGCCGACTCGAGGAGGACCCTGATGGAGTAGGGGACGGTCTCGATGCTCTCGATGACATCGAGACGGGCGATGTGTCGTCTCCCCAGGGCGGTGTCCAGGGTGCCGAGGGACCGGTCGTAGGACATCTCAGACTCTCGTTTCGGGTCTCACATGGAGCCTAACCCCGGGCCTCGGCAGCAGAATCCGAAGAGATCGCGAAACTTGGGGCGGGGTTCGCGGCTGTGAAAACCTCAACCGATCGTCACGGGAACTTGGGTGACACAGTCGTCCTCGAGATGGCGATGGGGGATGACCACGGGGTCGGTGGGCACCGAGAGAGCCCCGAAGAGACCGGCCACTATCCCCCTGTCGAGGGAGCAGATCACCTCGGGGTGGTTGGTCGCCGTCTCCCCGAAGGGGCAGTGTGTGGTGAGAAGACGCTGACCCTCGATGTCGGGGTCCATTGAGAACCCGAGACCCGTCATGGCGCTGGCCACGGCCTGGACCGCACC
>JAKEHF010000120.1 GCA_022615295.1 Actinomycetota bacterium
ATGACCACGATCGCCGGACGCCAGGTGAGCCAGAGGATGTCGTCACGGGCGGCCCATCTGAAGATTGCGTCGGTCACCGCGAATGCACGTTCCGATATGGGTTGACGGACGATTTCGACTTCGTTGACAGGTATCTCGTATGGGGGTCGGTGGAAGTAGGCGCCGTCCGGTTGTGGCGGCCAGTAGACGAAGTTGGATGCGCACAACCGGTGCTCGATCACGTTGTCGGCGTCGCGCGAGACCACGGCGAGCAACAGCGATCGATAGGGGGCGGGATCCGCACGAACCGGACCCTGGTCGAACTCGGGGTCGAACAGGAGCGGTGTGCTGTCGTAGCAGTCATAGCGCTCCTCCCAGACCTGGAGCGGCGCCACTACCGTGAGGAGGTCGAGATCTGCCTGGGTGAAAGACCCCGGCTCATCGTTGAAGGAGGCGGCGATGTCGGGCAGGAACACCTGGACCGGCTCGATACCGGACCCTTGGACCTCTATCGCCTCATAGAGAGGTCCGACGACGAGTACCACCGTCGCCGCGAGAGTGGCTATGGCGACGCCGAGGCGCCGTGGGGTGCGCCACATGACGTAGACGATCACCGGGAGTACCAGCAGGACGGTGAGGGGACCGTTCCCCCGGAACAGCCAGACCCCGGCGAGGCCAAGACCGAGACGGATCATCCTCGCCCATGAGACACGCGCCGGTGCATGCGATAGCGCCAGAAGCTCGATCCACACCCAGAGGAAGCTGAGACCAAAGGCGACGTCCTTCCACAGGGCCAGCGTGGTGGGGGCGATCGCCGGCGACAACCCGAGGAGCCAGGCCGCTCCTACTGCGAGCCAGGGTGGGACCTCCCACCGGACCAACCATCTGGTCGCGTAGGCGAGAAGCCCGGCCAGGACGAGCACCTGGAAGAGCGTGATCAGCCCCGGATAGGAGGCACCCAGGCTCATTGCCTCGAGATACAGCGTGTGGATCGGAGGGTGGTTGGCGGTGTAGATCCCCGTCGTGGCCTGGGCCCACTGGTCGATCGTGTCCGACGAGGCGAATCCAGGGCTCCACCCCAGCCACCACACCACCATCGGCACTGCGGCGAGGGCGGCCACGAGGGAGGCGCGACGCTCGGCCATTGGTAGGTGAGACTAAGACGGTGGGGGGATGGAGCCGGTCTTGCGCAACAAAGCCACGGTCTCGTTGTGACGGAAGACACGACCGATCGGGCGGGGAAAGGGGAACGAGTAGATCAGCTCGACGACGAGCCGGTTGTCGGAAGCGAGACGCTCCAGGACCGGCCGGTTCACCGGCTCGACATGGGTTGGGTCGGAGCGGAATCCGGCCTCCTGGGGGACGATCACGACAACCCGGCCATCGTGGGCCAGGTGACCGAGGTAGTCGGCGACCAGACGCGAGGCCTCTCGGTTGGTCATGTGCTCGAGGACGTGGCTGAACAACAGCGTGTCGAAGACCCCGTCCGTGAGACGTCCACGGAACTCCTCCGGTGTCATCGCGTTCAAGCCACGAGAGACGGCGACTCTCACCGAGTGGGGGTTGGTGTCGACACCCACCGCGTCGTCTCCGATGTGACCGAGGAGACGGCCGGTGCCGCAGCCGATCTCGAGCACCCGTCCGGTGACGATCCGGCGCACATTGGCCCGATATGGTCTTTGGGCCCCGAGCCATCGCTTCCAGCCGCGCTCGGCGGTGAGCAGCCGGTCGGTGTATGCGGCGTCGTCGTGACTCGCCCACGGCATCTCCGGAAGGTACCTCGTGTCGCGCCGACCGGCGGTCATCCGTCCCGGTGACTAAAACCGTGCCCACATGAGGCGCCCGTCCGTCACCATTCTCCTCCCGGTCCTCGACGAGGAGGACCACATCGGTTTGGTCCTCGACGATCTCGCCGCCCAGGACTACCAGGGGGAGATCGAGGTCATCGTGGCGGACGGGATGTCCACCGACCGGACCAGGGAGATCGTCCTCGATAGGGCGACCCGAGACCGCCGTCTGAGGCTGATCGACAATCCAGGGCGAAGCCAGGCGCATGGTCTCAACGCTGCGGCGAGCGTGGCGGCCGGTGAGGTTCTCATTCGTGCCGACGGGCACACCCGATATGCCTCGAACTACGTCTCGACCTCGGTCACGGCACTCGAGGAGACCGGTGGGGCGGTCGGAGGGCGGATGAACCCGGTCGGTTCCAACGGCTTCGGCAGGGCCGTCGCCGCCGCCATGAACCACCCCCTGACTATGGGCCCGGCGCGCTTTCACCACGCCACGAGCAGGGAACCGGTCGACACCGTCTACTTGGGGGCGTTCCACAAGAGAGACTTCCAGGCGGTCGGAGGCATCCGCTCGTTCCCGTCGGGGTCGTCCGAGGACGCCGACTTCTACTACAGGTGGAGGCTGTCAGGTCGGCGTGTCTATGTCGACCCCGAGATCGTCACTCTCTACACACCACGGAGGACCGTCAGGGCCCTGTGGCGGCAGTACTGGAGGTACGGACAGGGTAAGAGCGAGATGCTGTGGGCCAACGGCAGGCTTCCCTCATGGAGGCCACTGGTCCCGATGGCCCTGGTGCTGGCCCTCGCAGCGGGGTTCGTCGTGGGTTCGACCGGCTCTTGGCTGCCGCTGGTCGTCGTCATCGCCCTCTGGCTCGCCCTGTTGGTCGTCGTCGCCCTATCCGGAAGGCCACCGACCCCGTTGGTGATCGTCGCCGGCGGCGTCATGCATCTCGCCTACGGGCTCGGCGCCATCTGGGGTCTGGTCCGGGGCCCCAGGGGAGTGAGGGATGGAGGATGACCCACGATGCGGGGTGTGATACCAGCGATCGGCCCCGGAGGACACGACCCTGACCGGCAGCCAGAGGGCGGCGAGTAGGGCGAGCAGCGGGTAACGGACGAGACGCCTGGCGGCGACACCATCCCGGGCGAGGAAGGGGAGCGGGGCCAGGACCTGGACGGAGGTGGCCGACGCCCAGACCTGCCAGGGGAGGAGCCAGTCGGCTGCCGTAACCGCCGCCACCAGGGTGAGCACCCCGGAGAGAAGCGCCAGAAAGGACCGGCCCGGCTGGATGAGCCGTATCGCGGCATCGAGCCGGGAGGGGGTCGGCCTCCTGAGCAGCGCCCCGAGATGACGTCGTCGTGTGGCGCGTTTGCCCGCCATCCAACGGGCCCGCTGGCGCAACGCCA
Organism: Actinomycetota bacterium; assembly: GCA_022615295.1. Lineage (GTDB taxonomy): Bacteria > Actinomycetota > Acidimicrobiia > Spongiisociales > ZC4RG35 > ZC4RG35. The sequence goes on from JAKEHF010000120.1 coordinate 3,177, forward strand.
CGGTCAGGCTGTTCGGCTTCTCGTCGGCGATCCTGACGTCGTGGACCCACTCGACACGGTGGCCGGCGAGAAGCAGACGAAGCCCCAGGTCCTGGTCCTCGGTCAGGCTGTCGGAGATCCCGCCGGCGTCGGCGAGGGCCTGGGCGGTGATCGCCATCCCGGTGCCGCCTAGGTCGGCCGACCACCCCAAGTTGGAGCGTGCCAGCTGAACCATGCGGTTTCCCGCCCAGTAGGAGAGGGCCGAAGCCTCGGCTATCCATGAGTTCCCGCTCTCGGCGACGTCGAGATAGCACTGAAGCGCCTTATGGCCGACGATGAGCTCGTCGGCGATCCGTTGCAGCGTCGTGGGCGGGATCCGATTGTCGGCGTCGAAGACCACCAGCGTCTCGTCGACGTCGAGCGGATACTGCTCCAGGTACCAGCCGAGGGCGGCGCCCTTGCCCCCGGAGCCGCTGGTCCGCTCGGCCACCTCGACTCCGGCTTGTCTCGCCCGCAAGACCGTGTCGTCCCGGCATCGATCGGCGAGCACCCAGATGGAGCGCCGCGAGACCGGATACTCGGCTGAACCCAGGTCGGACAGCAACCCGCCGATCACCTTCGCCTCGTCATGGGCAGGCACGACGATCCGGAGACGGGGGTGATCGTCGGCGTGGAGGTGGTGACCCAGGGCCACGACCAGGGACAGTTGGCGCCGATGCTCGAACAGG
>JAKEHF010000121.1 GCA_022615295.1 Actinomycetota bacterium
CTGCTGCCTCCCGTAGGAGTCTGGGCCGTGTCTCAGTCCCAGTGTGGCTGATCGTCCTCTCAGACCAGCTACTCGTCGATGCCTTGGTAGGCCGTTACCCCACCAACTAGCTGATAAGCCGCGAGCCCATCCCACAGCACAAAGGCATTTCCTCGAAGGAACATGAGATTCTTCGAGGGCATCCGGTATTAATCCAGGTTTCCCTGGGCTATCCCGGTCTGTGGGGCAGGTTGCTCACGTGTTACTCACCCGTTCGCCGCTCCGTCATGCCGGCGGGTTACCCCACCGGCGTGCGTCGCTCGACTTGCATGCATTAGGCACGCCGCCAGCGTTCATCCTGAGCCAGGATCAAACTCTCCAACGTACATTCGTCGCACATTCGTGCGATTCCTGTCAGTGAAGGGTTTTGGGTCCGAGACCGTGAGAGGTCTCAGAGCTTGATTGCACACACGACCCCGGTCTCCCGGGATCGTCTGAAAGATGCACCACCCTCCACCCTACGGGGAGGATGGGCACTGCTGGCTTTTGGCACATTGTTCAGTTGTCAAGGAGCCCACAGCTCCGCATCTGGGTGTCAGACGGGCCGAAGATGGTACCCCGGCCCCGATACAGACGACAAGCCGACGCGGCCGCGCGTCTGCGGTTGCGCCGGTGGCGGATCGGTCGAACCCGTGTCCGACCGTGTCAGGCATGGTAGCCCGCAAGCGGGTCTATGCAAGTCACCCCACCATGCGGACGAACCGTCGTCTCCCCACACGAACCACGGCGCCGACCAAGTCGGCCCGGGGCATCTCGAGACCGCCGACCACCCGGCCGTCGACCCGGACCGCACCCCGGTCGAGGAGACGACGCAGCTCGCCGCCACTCAAACCGAAGACACCCCCGAGCAGACTCGGGAGATGGACAGGGTCCTCAGGACCGAGATGGTGCTCTGGCATCGACGTGGGGATGCCACCCTCCCTGAAGACGGTGTCAAACTCGGTCTCTGCCGCTGTCGCGGCGGCGTCGCCCCAGTAGATGGCCACCACCGCCCTGGCAAGACGACGCTTCGCCTCGTTGGGGTGGAGCCGCCCGTCGGCGATCTGTCGCTCCAGTTCCTCCACCACATCCGGGTCCAGGTCGGCGGCGAGCCGGAACCACTCCCCCATGGCGGTGTCGGGGATGCTCATCGTCTTTCCGAACATCTCGTTGGGGGGATCCGTGACACCGATGTAGTTCCCCAGAGACTGTGACATCTTGTTGACCCCATCGGTCCCGACGAGGAGCGGCACGGTGAGCGCAACCTGGGGTCGCTGCCCGTACTTCTCCTGGACGACCCGGCCCATCATCAGGTTCCACAGCTGATCCGATCCCCCGAGCTCGACGTCGGACTCCACCGCCACCGAGTCGTAGCCCTGAAGGAGGGGGTAGAGGAACTCCATCACCGAGATCGGCGAGCCCTCGTCGTATCTGGCGGCGAAGTCGGATCGCTCCAACATCTGAGCCACCGTCGCCGCGCTCGTGAGTTCGAGCAGACCGGCCATGTCGAGGGAGCCGAGCCACTCCGAGTTGCGCCGGATCTCGAGATTGTCCTCCGACAGGACCATTCGGAACTGGCCGAGGACCGCCTCGGCATATGCGTTCACCTCGTCGGCGCTGAGTCTTTTTCGTGTGGTGCTCCGCAGAGACGGGTCGCCCACCCGAGCCGTGAAGTCCCCCACGATGAGGACCGCGGTGTGTCCCAGGTCTTGGAACTGGCGGAGCTTCCTGAGCACGACCGCCCACCCCAGGGTGACCGCTGGCGCGGTCGGGTCGAGACCCAGCTTCACGCGGAGACGCTCCCCCGACTCGAGCCGATTCTCCAGCTCAGCCCGGGGCACCACCTGGTCGGTATGACGCAGGACGAGGTCGAGATCCTCAGCCGCCATCTCGATCCAGGGTAGGTGAGGTCACAAGGGCACCACGAAGCGCCAGGCGAGGTCACGAGCCCTCGAGACCCCCACCCTGGGTGTGGTGAGGATCACGTCCGGGGTGTCCCCCGGTTCGAGCCAGAGTGGAGGTCTTCGATCGAGCAGATAATGCCCGTCGTGATGGATCTCGATGCCCATCGCCTGACACACCTTCCCCGGACCGTTGCTCGTCGAGTCTTGCCGTCCCCGTCTTCTCCGGGCATGTCCCAGACCATCGACGATCTCTCCGCCCCGGATCAGGATCCCCCATCCGATCCCCTCGGGCCCGGCCGAGGCGTTGGCGCAGTGGTGGACCCCGTAGGACCGGTAGACGTAGAGGGTGCCCGGACGCTGAAACATGGAACGATTCCTTGGTGTGGGACCCCTGAAGGCATGCGACGCAGGGTCCTCGCTCCCCTTGTAGGCCTCGACCTCGGTGATACGCATCTTGACCACGACCTCTCCGACGGTGGAGACGAGGTACGAGCCGAGCAGACCCGGCGCGGCGATCTCGGGCTCACCGTGGAGGGTCTCGGCGAGTCTCACGACCCGCGCAGCTCCGCCCCCAGGTCGATAGCGGCTTCGATCATCCTCGCTCGGATCCGGCCGATCTCGCCGGCGGTCAGGGTCCGGTCGGGGGCGCGGAGACGATACGTGATGGCCAGTGCCTTCTTCCCCTCACCGAGCGAGCTATCCCAGAACTCGTCGAACACCCGGCAGGTCTCGACCAGGTCTCGCACCGAGTCGATGGTGGCTTGGACGAGGGTGGCTGACGGGAGATCGGCGTCGACCCGGAAGGAGAGGTCATAGTCGACGTGGGGATAGATCGAGGGGCTGACCGCGGTGTGTGGCTCACGCGGAGCCACAAGAGGCGCAAGATCGAGCTCGGCGGCGGCCACCGTCGGCCCGAGGTCGAACCGACTGGCAGTCAGCGGGCTCAGCTCGCCGACGTGGCCCACCGCGGTCCCGGCGATCCGCACCTCGGCGGTTCGGCCCGGATGAAATCCGGGGGGCGCCGAGCGGATAGTCTCGAAGTCGACATCGAGGGCGAGCCCGATGAGTCGAAGCAGACCCAGCGAGACGTGGGCATCGGCGGCGATCACCTTCTCGGCCATGACCTGCATCCCGACCTCCCCGATGATCGCCCAAGCGAGACGTTCCGGCTGGTGGGGCAGACGGGGATCGTCGTCGGAGACAACGGTGGTGAACACCGTGCCCATCTCGAAGAGCCCGACCCCGGAGGCCCCGTAGGAGACATTGTGACGAACCGCGGCGAGCAGGCCGGGGAGGAGTGACACTCGCAGCTTGCTCTCCTCCTCGCGAAGGGGATTACGGACCGTGAGCAGCTCACCAGCGCTGTACCCCAGGGCGGACGCCTCCTCCACGCCGACGAATGGGAGACAAATCGCTTGGTCGAGACCGGCGCCAACCAGCGTGCTGACCAGGACCCGCTGCCGTCTCTGCTCGACCGTCAGCCCACCGCTGCCCCCTGTTGGAACCGTCGCGTCGAAGCGGTCGTACCCGTGGAGCCGGGCCACCTCTTCGACCAGGTCGACAGGTCGGGTGAGGTCCGGCCGGAAGGTGGGGACCGTCACCCTCATCGGCTCCCCACCCTCCACGGTCATTCCCAACCGCCCGAGGATGTCGGTGATGGTCTCGGTGTCGAAGCCGGCGCCGAGGACACGCTCAACGTCGGTTGTCCGGAGCTCGACGACGATCGGCGTGATGTCCCCGGTGACGACATCGACCGCTTCATCGAGAACCGACCCGCCACCGAGCTCGGAGACCAGGGCCGTGGCCCTCCTGTTGGCCAGATCCGCCAGACCGGGGTCGACGCCACGCTCGAATCGGGCCGATGCCTCGGAGCGGAGATCGTGACGTCGCGACATCCGCATGATCGTCGGCGGATCCCACGAGGCCGCCTCCATGAGGATCCTCGTCGTCGTCGCCGACACCTCGCTCCGGGCCCCACCCATCGTCCCCGACATCGAGGTGGGGCCTTCGGCGTCATAGATGATCAGGTCCTCGGGCCCCAGGTCGCGCATCACGTGGTCCAGGGTCTCCAGCTTCTCCCCAACGCTGGCCCTCCGGATCACGAGACGCTCCCCGGCGACGGTGTCGGCGTCGAAGACGTGGAGCGGATGACCAAGCTCGAACATCACGTAATTGGTGACATCGACCACGTTGGATATCGGTCGCACTCCGACCTTGGCGAGACGGTGTCGGAGCCACAAAGGAGACCGGTCGACCGTGACTCCCTCGATCTCACGGAGAGTGAAGCGTTGGCATCCCACCGGGTCCTCGATGTCGACACGGAAACGGGTCGGCTGGCCACTCGTGGCCAACACCGTGTCGGGGAGACGTGACATTATCCCGAAGTGGGCCCCAAGGTCGCGGGCGATGCCGAGTATGGACAGGGCGTCGGGACGGTTGGTGGTGATCTCGAGATCGAAGACGATGTCGGGTAGCTCGAGAAGGGTCTCGAACGGGGCGCCGATGGGTGGCTCACCGTCGAGCACCAGTATCCCCTGATGGTCGTCGCCGAGACCCAGTTCCCTCTCCGAACAGATCATCCCGTTTGACACCACGCCCCGGATCTCCCTGCGTCCGATCACATGACCACCGGGCAAGGTGGCTCCGGGACGGGCCACGGTGACATGGGCGCCGGCTTCGAAGTTCCAGGCTCCACACACGATCTGCTCGGGCGCGCCACCTGCCTCCACCTGACACAGGCGGATATTGTCGGCGTTCGGATGGGGTGACACCTCGAGAACCCTCCCGACCACGACATCGGTCCAGGGGACCTCGAGCACCTCGATGCCCTCTACCTTGTGACCCAGCATGGCGAGGATGGCGCCCAGCTCGGTCACGTCGTTGGTGGGGAGGTCGATCAGCTCCCGAAGCCAGGTCAGCGGCACCCTCATCTGAACTGTTCCAAGAAACGACGGTCGTTGTCGATGAAGTGCTTTATCGAGTCGATCCCGTGTCGGACCATGGCGAGACGCTCCACACCGACGCCGAAGGCGAATCCGGTGACCGCTCCGGGGTCGTAGCCCACGGCCTCGAACACGTTGGGGTCGACCATGCCACAGCCCAACATCTCGAGAAAGCCTGCTCCGGTGCAGACACGGCACCCCGGATCGTCACCGTCGCAGGCGAAGCACGAGACATCGAGCTCGGCACTCGGCTCGGTGAATGGGAAGAAATGAGGCCGAAGACGCACCGACGTCGCCGGGCCGAAGAACTCACGAGCGAAGTGGAGGAGCGTCCCCTTGAGATCGCTGAACACAATCCCCTCGTCGACCGCAAGACCCTCGATCTGATGGAAGACGGGGAGGTGAGTGGCGTCGACCGTGTCAGTGCGATAGCACTTCCCGGGCACCACAACGTAGACCGGCGGCTCATGGGTCTCCATCCATCTGGCCTGAACCGGTGAGGTCTGGGTCCTGAGCAGCACCTCGTCGCCGGGGTCGCCCCAGTCGAGGTACATGGTGTCCGACTCGAGACGGGCGGGATGGGTCGGGGGCGTGTTGAGGGCGTCGAAGTTGTACCAGGCCAGCTCTGCCTCCGGGCCCGAGGCGACCTGGTATCCGAGACCGACAAAGATGTCCACCACCTCGTCGATGGTCTGTTGGATGAGGTGGGTGGCGCCAAGGGGGAACCTGACGGCCTCCAGGCTGACGTCGATCGACTCCGAGGTCAGACGGTCGGTCTCGGCGGACCTCTTGAGCATGGCCCGCCGGGCGGCGACCATGCCGTTGAGTCGCTCGGTCACCTCGTTGAGCATGGCGCCGACACGTGGTCGCAGATCCTCGTCGAGAGTGCTCATGCCACGACGCACATCAGCGACCTCGGAGCTACGGCCAAGCAGACTCGCCTCCACGTCCTCGAGCTCATCGAGACTTCCCGCGGCGTCCACGGCCTGGGGGGCGGCGGCGATCACACGCTCCAGGATGGCGACGGGGTCCATAGGCCGCAGCAGGTTAACGGTCGCCCCGGCTGAGCTCGTAGACCAGGATCCCCGCAGCCACCCCGGCATTGAGACTCTCGATGCCGCCCGGCATGGCGATCGACACCTTCTTCTGGCAGTGCTCGATCACGTCGGCGGGGAGACCGGCCGCCTCGTCACCGATGAGGAGGGCCACCCTCTCCCCCGGGACCGGCTCAGGAGCTTCGCCTCCACGGGGCACCGAGGCGACGATGGTCCAGGAGACGAGGTCTTCGACGCCCGAGACGGGGGCCACGATGGTCCGGAAGTGGCCGCCGGCACCCGACCGCAATGCTTTCGGCGACCAGGGGTCCGTCGTACCCGTCGTGTGTCCGACCGACCAGCCGAATCCGGCGGCAGTGCGGATCAGGGTCCCCATGTTCCCTGGGTCGGAGATCCCCCAGGCGACGAGTACCGGGCGGTCTCTGGGGAGTGTCTGATCGGGGATCTCGAGGATGGCGACCGGCCCCCGGGGCGTGTCTGTGTCGGAGATGCGGGTCAGGGCGCCCTCGGTGACGATCGTCGGCGTCAGGCCGAGCTCGGCGCACCTGGCCCGCGAAGCTGCATCGCCCTCGAGGGCAAACACGGCGGTCACCTCTGCCCCGGTGGCAACGGCTTCATAGAGCAGGTGGGGACCCTCGATGAGGGTCTGACCTCGCCGGCGACGCTCCGCAGTGCGATGAAGCCGCGCCGTCTCGACGATGCGTGGGTTGCGTGCTCCCAGGGCGGGGGTCAACCCTTTTTCGCCACCTCTACGAGCTCGGCGAAGGCCTTGGGGTCGTTCACGGCGAGATCGGCCAGCATCTTGCGGTCGATGTCGATCTGGGCCGCTTTGAGACCCGCGATGAGCCGGTTGTAGGTCGTCCCATTCTGACGGGCCGCGGCGTTGATCCTGGCGATCCACAACCTGCGGAACTCACCCTTGCGCGCCCTCCGATCCCGATGAGAGTCGGCCATGGCGTGTATCACCTGCTCGTTGGCGGTGCGAAAACGCCGGCTTCGGGCGCCTTTGTAGCCCTTGGCCCTGTCGAGGACCTTCTTGTGCGACTTCTTGGCGTGCACCGCCCTCTTCACACGTGCCATCGTGAACCTCCGTCAACGACCCAGCTGCTTCTTGACGACGCGGACGTCTTCTGGAGCCACCTCGACCTCACCGGCGCGACGACGGAAGACCTGTTTGCCCTTCGCCAACCGGTGATGCCCCCGACCGGTTTGGCGACGCATGTACCTGCCGGTCCCCGTCATCTTGAACTTCTTCTTGGCGCCGCTGTGTGTCTTCATCTTGGGCACGGCGTCCTCCTACTCCGTAACCGGCTCGGGCTCCGTCACCGAGCTCCTCGTCTTGCGCACCGGGGCCAGGACCATCGTCATCGAGCTGCCCTCGAGCTTCGGTGCTTGCTCCACCACCGAGTGCTCCGCCAGATCGGTGGCGAGACGGTCGAGGAGGTCTTTGCCGAAGGAGGGGCGCTCGTTCTCCCTGCCCCGAAACCGGATCGTGACCTTGACCTTGTCGTTGTCCTCCAGGAATGCCTGGGCCTTCCTCCGGGTGATGTCGAAGTCGTGGTCCCCGATGCGGACCTTCATCCGAAGCTCTTTGATGCTGGTGCGGGTCTGCTTCTTGCGAGCCTCACGCTGTTTCACGGACTGCTCGTACTTGAATCGTCCGTAGTCCATCAGGCGACAGACAGGTGGTTTGGCGTTGGGTGCCACCTCTACCAGATCGAGGTCCAACTGATCGGCAAGCCACAGCGCCTCATTCAGCTTCTTGACACCGATCTGCTGTCCGTCGGGGGCGACAACAAGGACCTCCTTGGCCCTTATGGCGCCGTTGACTCGCAATTCGCTGATGCTGTTACCTCCGTTCAATCAAGGTCATGAAAAAAAGCAGCAGGCGGGAGCCTGCTGCATAGGAGTCTGGGCTCCGACCACGGCTCGCCTAGCGGCGGCCGGGTGGGGAAGCAGCAGCTTCCGCACTTGCCTTCTCTTGTGGATCCAGCCTACCAGCGGGGCCGCTGCAAAGGGAACCAGGGTCATCCGGCCAGCCCGGCCAGCGTGTTTGCGGTGGCGACGGCCGCGGCCACTGCCTCACGACCCTTGTTGGCGCTCCCCGAACCCGAGCGCTCCACTGCGTGGGCCACGTCGTGGACGGCGAGGATGGCATTGGCCACGGGCACACCGGTCTCGATGGCCACCCGTCCCAGACCCGAGCTCGACTCACGCACCACAACCTCGTAATGGTCGGTGTCGCCTTTGATCACGGTCCCGATGGCGACGACCGCATTGCACCCCGCCCTGGCGAGGGTCAATGCGGTCACCGGGAGCTCGAGGGCACCGGGCACCCGGGCCACCGTCACCTCCTCCACACCTAGCTCAGTGCAGGCCTCGAGGGCGCCCTCGAGGAGACGGTCGGTGATGGTCCTGTTCCAGCTGGCGACCGCGATCCCCAGATGGATCTCCGATCCCCGTGTGTCGCCCTCGACCTGACGGATCACTCTTCCTCGTCGATCTCTATGACGTGGCCGAGCTTGTCCGCCTTGGCGCGCAGATAGCCCCGGTTCTCGTCGTTGACCTCGGCCTCGATGGGTATCTGCTCGAGGATCGACAACCCGTACCCCTCGATCCCGGCCCGCTTCGTCGGGTTGTTGGTCATGAGTCTCATGGAGCGAACCCCGAGGTCGTAGAGGATCTGGGCACCGACCCCATAGTCCCTCGAGTCCACGGGCAGACCCAGGTTCACGTTGGCGTCGACGGTATCGACGCCCTCATCGTCCTGGAGTCGGTAAGCGGCCAGTTTGTGGAGCAACCCGATCCCTCTCCCCTCGTGGCCACGGATGTAGAGCACCACCCCGCGACCCTCGGCGGCGATCCTCGCCATCGCCTTGTCGAGCTGGTCGCCACAGTCACAGCGGAGGCTCCCGAACACGTCGCCGGTGAGACACTCCGAGTGGACCCTCGTCAGCACGGCTTCCCCCTTACCGAGATCCCCTGCGATGAGGGCGACATGCTGGCGATCGTCTACGAGCGACCTATAGCCGACGGCCCGGAAGGTGCCATGACGTGTCGGCACCCGGGCCTCGACCACCCTCTCCACCAGCTTCTCCTGTCTCCGGCGATGGGCGATCAGGTCGGCGATGGTCCCGATGAGGATCTCGTGCTCCTTGGCGAAGCGCTCCAGGTCCCCCAGCTTGGCCACCGACCCGTCGTCGTTCATGATCTCGGCCAGCACTCCGGCGGGGTACCTCCCCGCCAGTTGCGCCAGGTCGACGGCGGCCTCGGTGTGGCCGGTGCGGCGCAGCACCCCGCCCGGTTCATAACGGAGGGGATACAAGTGACCGGGCCTGGTCAGGTCCTCCGGCCGCGACTCGGGGTCGAGCACGGTCTTTATGGTCCGACACCGGTCGGCCGCGCTGATCCCGGTCGTAGTCCCGACGGCGGCATCGATCGACACTGTGAACGCGGTGCGTCTCAAGTCGGTGTTCCGCTCAACCATCATCGGGACCTTGAGCTCGTCGAGACGCTCTCCGACGATCGGCATGCAGATGATGCCGCTGGTGTGACGGAGCATGAAGCCGAGCTTCTCCGGTGTCGCCGCTTCCGCCGCCATGATGAGGTCACCCTCGTTCTCCCGGTCGGCGTCGTCGACCATGATCACCATCTCGCCCCGCCCGATCGCGGCGATGATCTCGATGACCGGGGCGAAGGTCATCGGACCTCCTCGATGATCTTCCGCACATACTTGGCGACGATGTCGGTCTCGAGGTTGACGACGTCCCCGGCGACCAGCGATCCCAGGGTCGTGACCCCGAGTGTCCGTGGGATCAGTGCCACGTCGAACCGATAGTGACCCACCCTGGCCACAGTGAGGCTCACCCCGTCGACGGTGATGGACCCTTTCTCCACGATCTGCTCCATCAACTCCTGGGGGGCGGACAGTGTGAGGACGACGTCGTCTCCCGACTTCTTGAGGGCCACCACCTCGCCGACGCCATCCACGTGACCCTGCACCATGTGACCGTCGAACCTCCCGTCGGCGGCCATCGGCAGCTCGAGATTCACCTCGGAGCCTGGCTCGAGCCGGGCCAGGTTGGTCCTTTCTCGGGTCTCCGCCACGACGTCGAAGCGCCCCCCGTCACCGGTGTGCTCAACGAGGGTCAGACAGACTCCGTTGACCGCGACCGAGCCCCCGAGGGACACACCGGCGAGCAGTGACGAGTCGATGACGAGCACGGCGCCGCTCTCGCCGACCTCGGCGACCCTGCCTTTCTGCTCGATGATGCCTGTGAACAATGGTCAACTCCGTGTGAATTCGACACGCAGATCACCCTCAAGGCTATCCACACCCGTGATGGTGACAACCTCGGCCTCGCCGACACTGGCGAACACACCTTCGAGCGGGGTTCTTCCCACCCCCCCGCCGAGACGCGAGCCCAGATAGATCACGCCGCGGTCGATGGCCCCCGCCCGCCACCAGGCTCCGGCGACCCGAGGGCCACCCTCCAGGAGCAGAGAGATCAGCCCTCGATCCGCGAGAGCGCGACATGTCTCGGTCGGATCGGGCAGACCGGCGACACCTCCGACCAGGACCAGCTCGCCAGAGGGGATCTCACGGTCGCCCGTGGCCACGACCAGGGGGCGTCTCTCCCAGAGACGGGCCCCCTTGGGGAGGTCCCCCGCCCCGGCAAGCACCACCGGGACGGGCTGACGCCCCGTATACCCATCGATGCGGACGTCGAGCAGGGGGTCGTCGCTCCGAAGAGTGCCGGCACCGACGACCACCCCATCGGACTCGGCGCGGAGACGATGGGCATCGATGCGGGCCGTCGGGGAAGTGATCCATCGCGAGGTCCCGTCGGCGGCCGCCACCGCACCGTCGAGGGTCATGGCGTACTTCATGGTGACCAAAGGGCGGCCCGTCACCCTGTGGTGGAAGTACCCAGGGTCGAGAGCTAGGGCCTCTTGCTCCATCAAACCAGTGACCACGTCCACGCCTGCCTCGCCGAGACGGCGTACGCCACGACCCGAGACCCGGGGATCGGGGTCGGCCACGGCGACCACCACCCGGGCCACGCCGGCGGCGATGATCGCCTCCACACATGGCGGGGTCCGGCCATGGTGGGTGCATGGCTCCAGGGTTAGGTAGACCGTCGACCCCACCGCCCTCTCGCCAGCCGCCTCGATGGCGACCACCTCGGCGTGGGGACGACCCGGCCCGATGTGGGCGCCCTCACCGGCGACCTGCCCGTCTCGATCGACGACGACCGCGCCTACCCGTGGGTTGGGGTGGGGATGATGCTCGCCCGCCAGTTCGAGGGCGCGCGCCATGTGGGCGGCCGACACCACCCTTATGCGGTCCGGCGGTCGATCCTGTAGGTGGAGCCGGGCTGCTTCTTGGCGAACTCCTTCATCTCCACCGCGATCGCCGACGCCTCCCATTGGGTGCCGATGTCACGCACGTCGGTTGACGCTACACCCAAGGAGAGTGATACGACAGGGAAGGCATAGCGCTCACCCCGGCGATCTATGACCTCGATGTACCCACGGAGGGCGTCGGCCGTGTCGTAGAGGTCGAGGATCCCGTCATCGAACCGCTCGATGACCTCCTTGCAGAACGACTCGGCGATCTCGGGTGGGGTGATCACGACAAAATCGTCGCCGCCGATGTGGCCGATGAAGGCCCCGCCGATGTCGAGCGCCTGGGCGGCCTCGGTGAAGCACTTGGCGCAGAACCGGATGACCTCGTCACCCCTCATGAACCCGTAGTGGTCGTTGAAGGCCTTGAAGTTGTCGAGGTCGCCGTGGACCAGGGCGAAGTGACGGCCCTCCCTGATGGCGGTCTCGATCTCGGCGGTGATCTTGAAGTTCCCGGGGAGACCCGTGAGTGGGGAGAGGTCCCTCGCTGCCTGGGTCCTGCGCAGCACGGCGCGCACCCGAGCCGCCAGCTCGGTGATGTCGAATGGCTTGGTGATGTAGTCGTCGGCTCCCAGCTCGAGACCACGGACGCGGTCCTCGGGGAGGCCGCGCGCGGTGAGCAGGATGATCGGGATGTTGGCGGTCGCCGCCTGGCTGCGAAGACGGTGCAGGGCGGTGAGGCCGTCCATGCGCGGCATCATGATGTCGAGCACGATGGCATTGGGCGGAGTCGAGGTCGCCTTCTGCAGTGCGTCCTCTCCATCGACGGCCGTCTCCACCTCGAACCCGTCCAGCTCGAAGTTGATCTTGACAACGGTGAGGATGTCCGGATCGTCGTCGGCGACGAGGACACGTTCACTCATTAGCTTCTCACTGCCCTTCTCAGCTCTTCTATCGCCTGGGGAGGGTCGTCGGCGCCAAAGACCGCCGACCCGGCCACCAACACAGTCGCACCTGCCTCTACGACGTGTCGTGCGTTGGCCGGGGTGACGCCTCCGTCGACCTGAATATCGGTCGGCAAACCTCTCACCTCAACCCATTCTCTCGCCTGCCGGACCTTGGGGAGCACCTCCGGGATGAGCGTCTGGCCGCCGAAGCCGGGCTCCACCGACATGACGACTAACAGGTCGCATCTCTCGGTGAACGGGGCCACCGCGTCGAATGGCGTCCTCGGGTTGAGGACGAGGCCGAAGCCGAGACCCTGCTCGCGGACCCGCTCCTCTAGAGCTGTTGGATCGGGGACCGCCTCGATGTGGACCGACACCAGATTCACCCCGGCCTTGGCCAGCTCGGCCAGGTAGTCACCCGGATTGGTGGTCATCACGTGGCAGTCGAAGAAGAGCCCGGTAAGGGGTCGCAGCGACTCGATGACCGGGATGCCGAACGAGATGTTGGGCACGAAGTGCCCGTCCATGACATCGAGATGAAGCCAGTCGGCGCTCCCCTCTAGCGCCCGTATCTGGTCCCCGAGCCGGGAAAAGTCCGCGGCGAGCAGCGATGGGGCGATCTTGACCTCGGCGGGCATCGGTCCGAGTCTATTGCTCAGCCGACCTTGCCCGACCGCTGCTGACGACCGTGCAACCAGGCATCCCCGGATTGCACCCGTCTCCCCGGCGCCTGCAAGGTGACCAATCTCACACCCCGTTCGCCCACGCCTATCACCGGCCATCCTCCCCTGGCGACCCAGGCGCCGGCCCCCGGTGTCTCCCCGTCGACAACCGCCGCCAGCACCTTGTGGACCACACCGTCGATCACGAGCGTGGCCCCCGGTGCCGGGGAGAGACCCCGCACCCTCCCCAGGAACACGGCCGGGTCGTCATCGGCGTCCAGTGGCCGGTCCTCAGGGCCGATCCGTGCGGCAAGGGTGGCCCCCTCGTCGCTCTGGGGGACCGGGACCAGCCCGCCGTCGAGATAGGAACCCAGGACCGAGATGAGCAGTTGGGCGCCAACCACGGAGAGACGCCCCTTCAGCGCCCCCACGTCGTCCTCGGGCCGGATGTCGACGGCCTGGGCGGTGAGCACCGGGCCCGTGTCCACACCCCTGTCGAGACGGATGATCGTCACTCCGGTCATGGTGTCCCCTGCCATGAGCGCCCGGGCCACCGGGGCCGCCCCACGCCACCGGGGGAGCAACGAGAAGTGGACGTTGAGGATCCCATGGCTCGGCCACTCGAGCACCGGCTTGGAGAGGATCCTGCCGTATGCCACCACCACACCGACGTCGTATCCGTCGTTCATCAACTCCTCGAGGGGGCCCTCCGGCTGGGCCACCTCCAACCCATGCTCCATCGCCCAGCTCTTCACCGGCGGGGCCACAGGCGACCCCGAGCGGCCCCGGGGACGGTCGGGTCGTGTGACGACGAGGCCCACATCGTGGCTTCGATCCAGGGCACGGAGTGTGGGGAGGGCCTCCTCCGGGGTCCCGAAGAAGACGACCCTGCTCATCGCAGACCCAGATTCTCGTCCCTCAGCTCCTGGAGGACGTTCTTTCTCACACGTTTGGGGAGGAGGTCGATGAGAAGGCCACCATCGAGATGGGCCACCTCGTGCTGTAGGACCCGGCCGAGCAGCCCGTCCCCCGAGTACACCACCTCGGCGCCGTCGAGGTCCAAGGCCCGGACCGTGACCTTCGCCGGCCGGGTTATCTCCCAGTAACGGCCCGGGATCGACAGACAGCCCTCCTCGTAGACGTAACTCCCCTCGGTGTCGACGATCACAGGGTTGATCAGGACCCTGGCTCCCAGGTCGTCCTGGGCGTCGAAGACGGCTATCCGCCGGGCCACACCGACCTGGTTCGCCGCCAGACCCACCCCCGGGGCGGCATACATCGTCTCGATCATGTCGTGGACCACCGCCCGGATGCCCTCGTCCATGCCGTCAACGGGCTTGCTCGTCATGCGGAGCACCGGATCACCGAACTTGCGTATGGGCAGGGTCGCCATCGTCGTCGGGGAGGGTAGATCCCCTGTCGCGACCGTCAGAGGTCGATGGGGTCGGCGTCGACCCGCACCGTGGTGCCCTTCTCCCGCCATCCGGCGACTAGGGAACGGAGTGCCGGTCTCACCCTGGAGAGGTCCCCAGACAGCAGCCAACGTCGGCCGTCGTGGAGACTCACCGGTCCCAACACCTCACCGGCCCCTAGACCGGCGATCTCGGTGTCGGCCGTTGGCGGGATCAAGTGTCTCAGCTCGATGGCGAGCATCTCGGTGGAAGGGGGGAGACCCAGCCTCGCCCTCTCGACCAGCACCTTCTCGAGGTATGGAATCGGGTCGGCACGTCGCAGGGCGTGCACCAGGTCCGACGAGGGATCGTCGGTCTGCACCATCATCCGCCTTCCCGGCCCGGCGCCGAGCAAGGCCCCGAGTCGACCGAGCTGACGCAGGGCCTCCTCAGAGCCTCGGTAGCCGCTCCCCCGCTGGAGGTAGTCGGCGCCGGGCGCGATCGCCAGTGTCACCGGAGCCAGACCTGCCATGTCTGCCTCGGTGCCCACCACGACGGGGTCTCCGCGACCCCCGGCGGCCACCCGGCCCCCGACACGAGTGTTCACCTCGTCGACCACTCTGGGGACCAAGGCTTGGGTGGTCAGGACGAAGATCGTCGCGGCAGGATCCGCCAGGGTCGCTCTTATCGCGGCGACCACCCGGTCGGAGAGAAGTCCCATGCCAGGCCCCTCGTCGGACCTGTCGACGACCTCCACCAGACTCCAGGGCCGGCCCGGCATGTGGACGATCGTGGCTCCCTCGGCCAGCAGCTCGACGCTCGGGGTGGGCCCGAAGAAGACCAGGTTGAAGCCCTCGACGCGCGACCGGACGATCATCAGGTCGCGGACGTGGATGGTCGGAGTCTGTCGCTCCTTCATGACGCGCCTCCCCTCTTCCAGGATCACGCCGAGGCGCAGATCGGCCACCCGCCAAGCGGCGACACGCGGAGTGCCAACAAGGAGCCGGCCAGGTGTTTGCGACCGGTCCCAGCATCTGGTGACTCCGGCGTCATCGTCCGTGGTGAGGGCGATCAGGCGATCCTCACCGAGGACGGGCTCCACTCTGGACGCGATCTGGGAGACCTCGGCGGCGGTCCCGGCCACGACCATGACGCTTCCGCCCCCGGCGAGTATGGGCATGAGCGCCTCAACCCATTCCAGCTTCTGCCAGCGGCCGACCACTGCGCGAACGGGTGTCTTCTTGCCCTGGACCGCCTCCCGGGCGATTTGCGCGAACGGCCCCGAGGTGGACCGCTGTCCGGTCATTGGGGGCGGAAGCGACGTCTCCGTGCCTTTGGGAAGATTGGGTGGCATGGTCTTGGCGAGCACCACGGCAAGCGGAGCCACGTAGTGACTCGCCGCCCAGGTCATCGATTGCGCCAGCCCGTGGTCGAAGACCGGATGGGGGCTGGAGACGCCGGCTATTTCCCTCAGACCGTCAGTGGGGCGTGTGGTGGCGGTCTCCACCACCCAGCCCCTGACCCGGCGACCAGCCAGTGGGACCCGGACCACCGTGCCCACCCCGACGGCGGTGAGGTGTGGGGGCACCGAGTACCAGAAACCACCGTCGACGGCGAAGGAGGCGACGTTGGGTACGACCCTGGCGGTCGTGGCGGTCAGAGACCTGCTGCCGACCGGATCGAGCCCACTCGGTCCAGCCTCTCCCAAGTGAACTCGGGCCGCCCGAAGTGCCCATAGGCCGCGGTGTCGGCGTAGCCGGGCCTCGTCAAGGCCAGCGTCTCGATGATCGCCGCCGGTCGGAAGTCGAACTGCTCCTCGACGATGGAGACTATTTCAGCAGGGTCGATCTTCTCGGTGCCGAACGTCTCGACGTCGATCGAGAATGGCTGTGGTCGTCCTATGGCATAGGCGAGCTGGATCTCGAGACGATCGGCCACCCCAGCGGCGACCAGGTTCTTTGCCGCCCACCTCGCCGCATATGCCCCCGATCTGTCCACCTTTGTCGCGTCCTTGCCGGAAAAGGCCCCGCCACCGTGACGGGCGTAGCCGCCATAGGTGTCGACGATGATCTTGCGACCGGTGAGACCGGTGTCCGCAACCGGGCCGCCGATCACAAAACGACCACTCGGATTGCAGATGAACTCGAAGGTATCGGCAAGGAGGTCCTCGTGAATCACATCGGACACCACCGTTTCTCGCACATCGTCGAGTATTTCCTTGGTCTCCACGTCCGGCGAGTGATGCGTCGATATGAGGACCTTCTCCACGGCGACCGGTCTCTGACCCTCGTAGCGAACCATGACCTGGGTCTTTCCATCCGGCCGGAGATAGTCGAGCTTCCCGGTCTTGCGGACCTCGGCCAGCCGCTCGGCGAGACGATGGGCCAGGAAGATGGGCAGGGGCATGAGCTCCGGGGTCTCGGTCACCGCGAATCCGAACATGAAACCCTGGTCACCCGCGCCCATCTCCCGATCGACCCCTTGGGCGATGTCCGGGCTCTGCTCGTCGACCCGGTTGAGCACCTCGATGGTTGCGGCGTCGAATTCGGGGTCGAAACCGTCGTAGCCGATCCGGCCGATCGTCTCCCGGACGATGCCCTCGATCGGCAGGTCCGCCCCTGCAGTTATCTCCCCACCGACGACGGCGAGCCTCGTGGTCACGAACACCTCACAGGCAACTCGCGCGAAGGGGTTGGTCTCCAGGGCGGCGTCGAGCACAGAGTCGGAGACGGCGTCGGCCACCTTGTCGGGGTGACCTTCGGTGACCGACTCCGATGTGAAGAATGAGGTCCTCACGGCCGGTCCGACACCCGCATGCCAAGAGCCCTGTCGAGCAGCTTCGCCGCCACCTCGCTTTTGGTCATCAGAGGCCATTGCTCCGTGCCGCCGCCGGCATCGATGACCACCACGCGGTTGGTGTCGGTTCCGAACCCAGACCCGGGCTCGGTGACGTCGTTGTAGACCAGCAGGTCGACGTCCTTCCTCTTCGCCTTCTCCACGGCTCGCTCCACATCTCCCGTCTCGGCTGCGAATCCAACCACAACCGGGCGGGGCTGACGGGCCACGACAGAGGCCAGGATGTCGGGAGTCGGAGAGAGTGGTATGGACTCCAACCCCTGGCTCCGCGGGATCTTCTCGGCGCCGGACGTGGTGGGCCTGAAGTCGGCGACGGCGGCCGCCATGACTGCCACATCGGCCGGAGTGCCCTCGACCGCCTGGAGCATCTCTTCGGCGGTTTCCACGGCGACGACCTTCACCGCCGGATGAGTGGGCAGGGCGGAGGTGGTGACCAGGGTCACCATGTGGCCTCTCCTCGCCGCCTCGTCGGCCACGGCATGGCCCATCTTGCCCGACGACCGATTGCCGAGGTACCGCACGGGGTCCACCGGCTCTCTGGTGCCACCTGCGGTGACCAGCACGCGCAAACTGGGACCTGAGGGTGTCAAGGCCGTCTCGATGGCCTCGAGGATGGCCTCCGGCTCCGACATCCTGCCGATCCCCTCGTCACCCCCGGCCAGCGCACCGGTCTCCGGGCCGACCACGATGTACCCGTAGCCTCGGAGGGTCTCCATGTTCCTCCTCGTCGCCGGGTGCTCCCACATCTCCGTGTGCATGGCCGGCGCGATGAGCACCGGCGCCTTCGTGGCGAGCAGTGTCGAGACGACCAGGTTGTCCGAGATGCCGGCGCTGAGCTTGCCGAGGGTGGCGGCCGTCGCCGGGGCGACCACGGCGAGCTCACACCAACGGGCCAGTTCGGTGTGGGGTGAGACCATGTCCTCACCAAAGAGAGCGACGTGGGGCTGGCTCCCCGTGATGGCGGCGTAGGTCTGCGGTCCGACGAACTCGAGCGCCGACTCGGTGAGCATGACCTTGACCTCGGCCCCGCCCTCCACGAGTCGTCTCGCCAGAAACGCCGACTTGTAGGCGGCCACGCCTCCGGTCACGGCGAGCAGGAGACGCCTGCCCGTCAGCATCAATCCTCGGCGGCCTCGACGGTCACCTTGCCCTCTGCGATCTCCTCCATGGCGATTGTGAGGGGTTTCCGGGAGAGGGAGTGGACCTGAGGGGGCACGAACTCGCCGTACCCCACACCGAGCTGGTGGAAGTAGCTGTTGATCTGGCGGGCTCGTCTCGCCGAGACCACCACGGTGGCGAACCGATTCCCGATCCGGTCGATGACGTCTTCGATCTTCATTGGTACCTGGGGGTCGATTACCAGCTCAAGGCTACCGTACTCCAGGCCGCTTACCAGACTCGGCGATGGACTCGATTATCCGTTCGACCACCTGTTCCGGGTTGAGGTGAGAGGTGTCGATCACGACGTCGAATTGACCGAAGTCCAGATAGTCCAGGTCGTAGAAGTCGAGATAACGTCGTCGCTCCGACTGTGTTCGTTCCTCGATGCCGGCCATGGTTGCCATGAGATCGACGTTCTCCGGCTCTGTGCTTCGGCCCGCGGTGAGCACCCGGCGGGCGGCGATCTCGGGCAGAACGTCGAGGAACACCTTGTAGGAGTCGGGAACGAAGTGCCAGCCAAGCCGGGCGTCGAGGACGAAGGGCTCGGCCGTGGTCGCGAGGGTGGCCGACCTGGCGTCGATATCTCTGTCGATGGTCTCGTCCGTTTCGGCGACCCTCGACAGCTCGAGGAGGGTGATCCCCCGCTCCTCGGCCATCTGTCTCATGAAGTCCCCCGCAGACACATGTGACAACCCGAGCCTCGAAGCGAGGAGTGCGGCGACAACGCTCTTACCCGACCCCGGGCGACCCGAGATCGTTATCTGCAGTTCATGAGAACTCGGCGAGGAGCGCCTCCTTCTGCTTCTCGCCTAGGCCCCGGATCCTCCGGTTGTCGGCAATGCCGACCGACTGCATGAGGCGCTTCGCCTTTATCTTCCCGGTGCCGGGCATGGAGGCGATCAGCGACTCGACCTTGAGACCCGCCACCAGGTCGTCGTTCTCTGCACGCTCGAACAACTCCGCGAGACGCAACGAGCCGGTCTTCAGCAGCTCCTTGACCTCGGCCCGGACACGTCTCGCCTCTGCCGCCTTTTCCAGGGCGAGCCGGCGTTGTTCGTCGGTCAACTGGGGTGGCTGTGTCATCGTCTCTCCTCACCTCGGGACGCCCGCACCCATGACCATAGCCAAACCGGTGGCGCGGACTATGTCGCGTCCATCAGATCGTTGAGAGCGCCCACCGGGTCTCGAGCCGCCGTGACCGCCCTGCCCACGACGATGAGGTCGGCACCTGCGTCGAGCGCCCCTCGGGCGGTGGCCACCTGTCTCTGATCATGATGGGTCCCGGAACCCCTGATCCCCGGGGTCACCACGGTGAGCCGGGGAGCCAACGCCTTCACGGTCGGTGGCTGCGACGGGGGGCAGATGACGCCCTCGGCCCCTGTGACGTCGGCCAGACGTGTCAGACGCCCCACCTGTGACTCGATGTCGGGCACGACCCCCGTCTCCCCCAGGGTCTCGGCGTCGAGCGAGGTGAGCACCGTCACCACCAGGACCCCGGCGTCCTCCCGGCCCCTGCGAAGACCTTGTATCGCCGATTCGATCATCGTTCGCCCACCCGACCCGTGGACCGTCACCCACCGCGCCCCCCTGCGGCCGAGGGCCTCAGCCGCTCCCCCCACGGTGTTGGGTATGTCGTGAAGCTTCGCGTCGGCAAACACCTCGACACCCGTGTCACGGATCGCCTCGATTGCGACCGGCCCCACCGCCATGAGAAGCTCCAGACCGACTTTGAACCCGGCCACGTAGGGGGCCGTCAGACGCGCCATCCTCTGGGCGCTCTCCAGCTCGGCGTAGTCGAGGGCGAGGATGACCGGGGTCACCACGGCTTCACCGCTCCCACGAGCTCGGTGACGGTCTCCGCCCCTAACCGCCGCAGCTGATGCCTGAGCTCCCTCATGATGCGTGACCCGGCCCCGGGCTCGGCGAGGAGCGTCGTTCCCACCTCCACCGCCGAGGCCCCGGCAAGCAGGTACTCGACGACGTCCGACCCGGTGGCCACCCCCCCGCAGCCCACGATGACGGCTTCCGGCAACTCCGTCGCCACCTCATGGACCACACGGAGCGAGAGGGGCTTGAGCCCCGGACCGCTGTAACCGCCGACGCCTCCCGAGAGCAAAGGCCGGCGGGTCTGCGAGTCCACGCCATAGCCCAGCGCGGTGTTGGTGAGCACCAAAAAGGCCGCTCCGGCATCCACGCACACCCGGGCCACCTCGACCGGATTGGGCGTGTTCGGCGACAACTTGGCACCGATCGGCAAGGTGGTCGCCGCCGTGACCGCCTCCACCACTGCGCGGCTCAGCATGGGATCGAACGAGAACATCACATCGTCATCGAGATTCGGGCAGGAGAGATTGACCTCGATGGCGGCAACACCAGTCCCACTGAGACCCTCGGCGACCCGGGCGAACCCGGCGACATCGACTGCGACTGCAGAACCCCATACCGGCACCCCCAGGGTGGGAATCCTCGGTGCGATCTCGGAGACCCAACGGTCGAGACCAGGGTTCTGGATCCCGATCCCGTTCAGCATCCCCGTGGCCAATGGCGCCAGACGTGGCGGCTCACGACCCGGCCAGGGCTCGGGAGCGACCGACTTGGCCACCGCGGCCCCGAATGGCGCCATATCGGCGACCTGGGCCCACTCCCAGACCGACCCCACGGTCCCCGAAGCGGCGATGATCGGCGATCTCAGGGCCAACGGGCCGAGACCGGTGCTCAGGAGGCTCGATGCCATTCTTGGAGGCTTCGGGGACGGCTCAGGGCGCCCGGACCGGCCCGAAGACTTCTCGCGAGGGCCAGGGCGCCCTGGATGGTGGTGATGCATGGAACGGAGCTGTGTCTGGCCGCCTTTCTGATCGCCGACCCGTCCGAGCGTGCCCGGCCCCCTCTCGGGGTGTTGACCACGAGGGCGATCTCCCCCTTCTCGAGTCTTTCCCCGATGTCAAAGCGGCCTTCCCCGATCTTGGGGACCGGCTCGGCGTCGATGGCATGATGGGCCAGATACCGGGCCGTGCCGTTGGTCGCCACCAGGTCGAAGCCGAGCATGAGGAAGGCCTGGGCCACCGCCAACCCCAGTGGCTTGTCCCGGTCGGCGAAGGAGAGGAACACCCGGCCCCGGTCCGGCAGAGGCTGCCCGGCGGCGAGGAGTGCCTTGCCAAAGGCGACACCGACATCGGGGCCGATGCCCATGACCTCCCCGGTAGCCTTCATCTCCGGCCCGAGGATCGAGTCCTCCTCCGGGAAGCGCTCCCAGGGGAGAACTGCGTCCTTCACCGCCACGAAGTCGGGCGGCTCCGTCACGAGGATCATCCCCTCGGCGCGGAGTTGTTCGATGGTGGCGCCGAGCATCACCCGGGCGGCAACCCGCGCCAGGGGCAGACCCTTTGCCTTGGAGATGAAGGGGACGGTGCGGCTCGCCCGGGGGTTGGCCTCTAGGACGAACACCTCCGACCCCTTGACCGCGAACTGGATGTTTATGAGGCCCCTGACCCCCAGGGCCGAGGCCAGCTCGCTGGTGGCTGCCAGCATCTCCTTCTGTGCCTCGTCGGAGATCGTCGGGGGCGGGGTGACACACGCCGAATCCCCGGAATGAACCCCGGCTTCCTCGACGTGCTCCATCACCCCACCAACCAGAAGCTCCGCGCCGTCGTAGACGGCGTCGACGTCCACCTCCACCGCCGACTCGAGGAAACGGTCGATGAGAATCGGCTTCCCGGTGACCTCGCCCTCACCGTATATCTCGGCCACATAGGACGACAGCTCGTCCAGGGTGTAGATGACACGCATCCTCCGCCCCCCGAGGACAAAAGACGGCCTCACCATGACCGGCAATCCGATTCGGTCAACCACCTCCTCGGCCTCGGCCGCCGAGGAGGCCACTCCCGCCGCCGGTTGCTTGATCCCCAGGTTCCGGCACAACTCGGCGAACAGCTCGCGATCCTCGGCGAGGGCGATCGACGCCGGGGTGGTGCCGGCGATCCGAACACCGGCCTCCTCGAGGGCGGCCGCCAGGTTCAGCGGTGTCTGCCCGCCCAGTTGGACCACCACCGCCTCGGGCTGTTCGGCGTCGATGACGGCAAGGACGTCCTCGACGGTGAGAGGCTCGAAGTAGAGACGGTCCGAGGTGTCGTAGTCGGTGGAGACCGTCTCCGGGTTGCAGTTGACCATGACGGTCTCATACCCGGCGTCCCGCAGGGCGAAGCTGGCATGGACGCAGCAGTAGTCGAACTCGATCCCC
>JAKEHF010000122.1 GCA_022615295.1 Actinomycetota bacterium
GGCCGCCCTCCGGGGCGGCCCCTTCTTGTTCCCCTGCGCCATACTCCCAACCATGGACCCCGGGTTCGAGGCGGCGGTCGAGGAGGCCCGCACCGGTCTCTCTGAAGGTGGGATCCCGATCGGCTCGGCGTTGTCCGTCGACGGGGTCGTCATCGGTCGTGGTCACAACCGGCGGGTGCAATCAGGGTCGGCGATCCTCCATGGGGAGATGGACGCCCTGGAGCGGGCGGGACGGAGGCCTGCCTCGGTCTACCAACGCTCCACTATCTACACCACCCTCTCGCCCTGTGATATGTGCAGCGGCGCCATCCTCCTCTATGGCATTCCCCGGGTGGTGATCGGGGAGAACAGGACGTTTCTCGGCGCAGAGGAGCTTCTCCGCTCTCGGGGGGTGGAGGTGACGGTCCTAGACGATGCCGAGTGCTTCGCCCTGATGAGCCAGTTCATCGCCGCCAATCCCGAGTTGTGGAACGAGGACATCGGGGAGCCGTGATCCACCCGGCCTGGGATCGAGCCGTACCCGACGTCCCCCGATGGGCGGAGACCCGATCGATGCTGTTGCAGGGCGCAAAGGTGATGGGGACCCCGGAGGGCGGGGTGGTCATCGACGCGACGATGGAGATCGCCGGTGTGGTCGGGCACCCGGCGAGGCAAGTCCTCGTCAGCGCCGTCTCGATCCTACGGCGGGACGCGGAGCTGCTGGTCACCGGTTGACGAGCTCTGGGTGGTCAGCCTGGCCCGGTGAACCCAGGGTTGCAGGCCCCGCTGAGCGGGGTTGGGAACCCTGGGTTGATGGTTTGCATCCGGATAGTCTGCGGGGCGATGGCGAGGATCATGGGGTTCGGGGGGTACGCACCGGCACGTGTGGTCACCAACGACGACTGGGCGGCGATGGTCGAGACCAGCGACGAGTGGATCACCCAGCGGACCGGAATCAAGAGGAGACGCTTCGCCGCCGCCGACGAGTCGACGATGACACTGGCGGTGAATGCCGCCCGGGTGGCCATGACCGACGCCGGTGTCGACGCCGATGACATCGACGAGATCATCCTCGCCACCGACACCCCCGAGATGATGACCCCGGACACCGCGGCCCTGGTCCAGCACGAGTTGGGGTGTCGCAACATCCCCACCTACGACCTCGGGGGCAGCGGTTGTGCCGGTTTCGTGCAGGCCATCGACGTGGCCGCCTCACGCATCGCTGTGATGCCGAAGAGGATCTTGGTGATAGGTGTCGAGGTGATCTCCCGGATGATCTCGTGGGAGGACCGGGCCACCGCGGTGCTGTTTGGTGATGCCGCCGGAGCGGTGGTGATGAGCCCCGATCAGGGTCGGGCCGAACTGCTCGGTGTGGTCTCCGGAACCGACGGAGGCAGTGCCGAGATCCTCACTCTGGCCGCCGGGGGCACCCGCAACCCCTTCAACGAGAAAAGCCTGCTCAGCGGTGACTACAACCGGCTGGTGATGGATGGGAAACGTGTCTTCACAGAGGCGGTGAGACGGATGAGCGAGGCCAGCGTCGAGGTCCTTGCCCGGGTGGGCCGCTCGATGGGCGAGGTGGCGCTGGTCATCCCCCATCAGGCGAACCTCCGGATCATCGACGCAGTCCGCAAGAAGCTGGGTCTCGACGAGGACCGGGTCTATGTGAACATCCAGGAGTACGGGAACACCGGCTCGGCGACGGTCCCATTCGCTCTATGGGAGGCCGTTGGGAAGAACCGGATCGCCGACGGCGACCTGGTGGTGCTCACCGCCTTTGGCGCCGGTTTCCACTGGGCTGCGGCTGCGCTCCAGTTCTGAAAAGCAAACGGCCACCGTTAGCCGGTGGCCGTCGCCGATCCACGGGCCCTTCAGGCCCGGTCTCGGGTCAAGTCAGAGCTGCGAACGTCGGGATCACGAGGAGGTTGACCAGCAGCACGGCGAGCCGGTGAAAGGTCGGATACCTGGCGGCCCGTGCCGAGGTGGCGGCAAGGGTGGCGGCCATCAACACGACCACCCAGGCGTGCTCGTCGACATAGCTGGCGAGAAGCATGAGCAGGACGGCCGTTCCCAAACCCCCAACGGCGATGAGGGCCCTCGCCGTCTTGCCAAACACTCCGGTGGCCCAGGTACCGATGACGGGCTGTGTGGCGGTCATGGTCTCATAATCGGCA
The DNA here is from genome assembly GCA_022615295.1 of Actinomycetota bacterium. Lineage (GTDB taxonomy): Bacteria > Actinomycetota > Acidimicrobiia > Spongiisociales > ZC4RG35 > ZC4RG35. The sequence continues at coordinate 2,154 of JAKEHF010000122.1, forward strand.
GGGTGCGCCGGAGCCTTTAATCGACGTGTGTACCGTCGCCGCAATGAGAGCGAGGCTGAGGGATCTCGGCTTGGCGTTGGGGGAGCTCCCTGTGGGGAGTCACAACGCGATCACAGACGTGCCCGGGGTGGCGGTGGGCCACGCCACCGTCGTCCGTGACGAGCCGGCCGTGCTACGGACCGGGGTGACCATGGTCGTGCCCCGACCGGACGTCTGGACCAACCATGTGTTCGCCGCTTGGTACAACTTCAGCGGCAACGGGGAGATGACCGGTCTGCCCTGGATCGAGGAGTCCGGTCTCATCGGGGCCCCGATCGGGATCACCAACACCCATCAGGTGGGGTTGGTGCGTGACTTCATCGTGAAGAGGGCCGAAGAGCTCGGGATTCGCGACGCCTTCCACCTCCCCGTCGTCGCCGAGACCTGGGATGGCTGGCTGAGCGAGATCGGCTCGTTCGGCGTCACCGAAGACGACGCTCGCGCCGCCCTCGACGCCGCTGCTGCCGGCCCGGTCGCCGAGGGGTGTGTCGGTGGTGGTACCGGGATGATCTGTCACGGGTTCAAGGGAGGGATCGGCACCTCGTCCCGTGTGGTCGACACCGGGCAGGGCCGTTACACGGTCGGGGTCCTCGTCCAGGCGAACTACGGGCGGAGAGTGGATCTCAGGGTCGACGGCCGGCCCGTCGGTCGTCTCATCGGGAACGATCGGGTGCCCTCGGCTTGGGAGGAGCCCCCTGCCGGTGGCTCCATCATCGTCATCGCCGCCACCGACGCTCCCCTCCTCCCCATCCAGTGCCGGCGTCTGGCGAAAAGGATCACCGTGGGTCTGGGCCGTGTCGGCGGCTACGGAGAGGACTCGAGCGGGGACATATTCCTCGTCTTCTCGACTGGGAACGATCTGCCCGCCCACTCCAAGGACAGGTGGTCCCTGACAGCCCTGACCATGGACCTTATGAACGGGTTGTTCTATGGCGTCGCCGAGGCCACCGAGGAGGCGATCCTCAACGCCTTGTGCACTGCGGAGACCACCACGGGTCAGAAGGGACGGACGGCGCACGCCCTCCCTCACGATCTGCTGTGGGAGGCGCTGAAAACCCCCGTTCTGTGAAGATTCTCGCGGCCCCCCGCGTCAGAGATCTTCACAGAACGGTCTACAGCGGCTCCACGGCTGCCCGGGCGGCGTGATAGCCACACATCCCGTGGACGCCGGCTCCGGGGGGTGTCGCCGACGAGCAGAGGAAGACCCCCTCACCCAGGGTGTAAGGCCGCTTGGCCCCCATCTGGAGGATCTTCTTGATACCGAAGCCACCGCCACCGATGTCACCGCCGACCAGGCTGGGGTTGTAGGCCTCGTACTCCACAGGGTTCCGGGTGTGTCGACCGATGATCCGCTCGGTGAAACCGGGGGCGAAACGCTCGATCTGGCTCTCGATGGCGGTGGTCATGTCTACGGTCGACCCGTTGGGGACGTGGCAGTAGCCCCAGGCGGTGTGCTTGCCGGCGGGTGCCCTGGTGTCGTCGAAGAGACTCTGTTGGGCGAGGAGGACGAAGGGCCGCTCCGGATACTCCCCACGGAACACGGCCCGCTCCGCCGCAGCCACCTCCTCGAACTCCCCACCGACGTGGACCGTGCCCGCCTGCGGGCTGAGCTCGTCCGCCCAGGGGATAGGGCCGTCGAGGGCCCAGTCGACCTTGAAGACACCGGGTCCCGGCTTCCACCGAGCCAGCTTCCGGGTCTGCGCCGGGGTGATCCGGGAGCCCGCCATCCGGAGGGCCGCCGGGGGCATGACGTCGAGGAGGAACGTCTCGCCGGGGAGATCGTCGACACTCTCCACCATCCGGCCCGTCTCGATCGCCCCGCCCAGGGCGATGAACCGTGAGGCCAGGGCGTCGGTGATGGCGCTGGATCCCCCAGGCGCCACCGGCCACCCCATGACGTGGCCGATGACACCGAGCATGAGGCCGACGCCGGAGGTGGCCGGCGCCGTGAACGGGGCGACGGCGTGGGCGGCGAGACCGGCGATGAGACCCCTTGCCTCCGAGGTGTCGAAGCGGCTCGCCAGCACCGAGGCAGGGAGACCGCCGAGGGCGGCCACCCTGGCGAAGACTGCCTTGTGCTTGGGATTCAACGTCAGCGGGCTGAGGACGTCTTCGACCAGGTCGGCGAGATGATCGACCATCGGTTCGATCAGCCCTCGGAAACGGGGCCCGTCATCGCCGAGCTGGGCCGCGGTCTCCGAGACGGAGCGATGCCAGGCGGCCGCCCGACCTCCTCCGAGGGGATGGGCGAAGGGGAGCGGGGGTTGGATCCACTCCACGTCGAGGTCGATCTCGTTGAAGAAGGGGGAGGCGATCCCCGAGGGGTGGATCGCAGAGCAGACGTCGTGTCTGAAACCGGGCAGGGTGAGCTCCTCGGTGCGGGCTCCGCCCCCGATGGTGTCGGCGGCCTCAACGAGGAGGACCCTCCTCCCCGAGCGTGCCAGCTCGACGGCGGCGGAGAGACCGTTCGGCCCGGCGCCGACCACCGAGGCGTCGTAGTCGACCATCGGGTGATTGTGACCGATCTCGGTCCCCTATCGGCGCCATCGGAAGGGACAAAGAGGAGGGGGCCCTTGCGGGCCCCCTCCCATGACGGGCCGCCGGCTTGTTCGTCAGAGGAGCACGGCCCGGTTGCGGATCTTGAGGAACACGAACCCGACGAAGACCAGGGTCAGACCCACTGCGATCGCCAGACCGGCGAGGGCGTAGGACACGATCCCGAGGCTCAGGGCCGTGGTCAGTATGGTGGCGTCGAACCAGGAGGCCCGTGCCTGGTTGGGGACCATCACCGGCTCACCGTTCTCGTCGAGGACGACTGCGCCGTTCTCGTCGACCTGGGGGACCAGACGCTCCATCTGGGAGTAGTAGAGACCGTCGGTCCGGTCCAGCTGATGCCAATGGGGAGCATCGTTCGGAGGAGTGTCGGTGACGAGGGGAGAAGGTCCTCCTCTGGCTGCCGGAAGTCCCAAACTCTCAGGTCCCGGTGAACCTGGCTGGTCGCTTCTCCAGGAATGCGGTCATCGCCTCGACCAGGTCGTCGGAGAGGAGGTGGGTCGAGTTCCACCTGGCCACGTACTCGAGGCCCTCCTCGAGGGTCCTCCCTCGGCCGGCGCGGAGCACCGTCTTGATCCCCCTCGTCACCAAGGGCGAGTTGGATGCGATCTCACTCGCCAGCCCCGCCGCGGTGGCGTGGAGTTTCTCGACATCGTCGACGACACGACTCACCAGCCCCTTCTCGAGCGCCCATCGCGCGTCAAAGTCGCCCCCGGTGTAGGCCATCTCGGCCACCACGGCCTCACCGATGAGCAAGGGGAGACGTTGCAGCGCCCCGATGTCGGCGACGAGACCCATCCGGGTCTCCCTGATCGAGAACACGGCGTCGGCGGCGGCGATCCTCAGGTCACAGGCCGAGATCAGATTGACCCCGGCGCCGAGGCAGTAGCCGTGGATGGCGGCGATGACGGGCTTGTCGGTCGAGGCGAGACAGTTGACAGTCCCCTGGAGCCTCCTGATCTCCGCATAGAGGACCTCGGCCTGGCCCGCCACGGACCCCTCCGGCGGCCGGAGGCTGGCGAGCATCTCGAGGTCGATGCCCACCGTGAACGCCCGGCCCCGACCGGCGACGACGATCACCCGCACCTCCGGATCGGCGTCGAGGGCGGCCACCGCCGCCGGGATCTCCTCCCACATGTCCGGTGCCAGGGCGTTGAGCTTGTCGGGTCGGTTGAGCCACAGCGTGGCCACGTGCTGCTCGACCTGGGTCTCGATGTGGCTCATTGCTCGGCTGCGCTCCGCCATGCCCGACGCAGGCCCACCCTGGCGCCGAACTGGAGCAGACCGCCGGTGTAGATGCGCCCGGCGACGAAGATCATCCCGACGATGGCCAGCATGGTCGCGGCCACCGCAAGAAGGTATTGCCACAGTGGGATCGCCTCCAACGCCACCCGGACGGGGACCACGAAGGGCGAGGTCAGCGGGATGAAGGTGGTGATGAGCGCCGCGGTCCCGTCGGGGTTCTCCAGTGCGGCGAACGAGGCGAAGAGACCGGCGACGGCCAGCATCGACATGGGGAAGGCGAGGTTCTGGGCATCCTCGGGCCGAGAGGCGAGGGAGCCGGCGGCCCCGAACATCACCGCGTAGAGGAGAAAGCCGAGCACGAACCAGAGGACGAGGTTGGCCACCGTCACCGGACCCGCCACGGGGAGCTCGACGACCCCGGTGATACGCAACGTGACCACACCCGTGACCACGGTGATCAGGAACTGGGCAATCCCCAGGGCCCCGATGCCGGCGACCTTCCCGGCGAGGAGCTGCCAGGGACGCAGCGTCGACAACAGCACCTCGACGACCCGGTTCGACTTCTCCTCGGTTACCCCGGAGAGGATGGTGGAGCCGTAGACCAGGATGGCCACGTAGAGCAGCATCAAGCCGGCGTAGGCGACCACACCCCGTGACTCGTCCTCGGGGTCGTCACCCGATGTGGTGGTGGTCATAAGGGGGTCAGAGGTCATCACCTCGATCACCTCCACGGCGGTCTGCCCACCCTCGGACACCAGACGCTCCAGCTCGAGCGCAGCCGCCCCCCTCTGCAGGAGACCGGGGAGGTTCGAGCCACCGAACCCGGCCGTCTCCACCACGATCTCGGCGGCGTCGACCAGGACGGCATTCACCTCGCCCGATTCGAGCGCGGCCAGGCCGGCGTCCCGGTCGGTGAAGGAGACACTGTCGATTACCACGCTCGGCTCCTCGCCCGGGGTGTCCCCTGCGGTGGCGACCTCGACCGCGGCGGCGACGATCTCTTCGTTCCCGGCGCCGACCAGACCCACGGTGTGCTCCTCAGGACCGCCCAACACCCGGGGGAGCACGACGAGGGCTACCACGACGAGGAGGGTGAGCACGGTTGAGATGAGGTATCCCTTGGTCCTTCCTCTCTCCCGTATCTCCCTGAGCGCCACCTGGACGACGGACCTCACCGCACCGCCTCCCGGAACAGATCGCTCAGCGACGGGGTGGCGTAGACAAAACGGCGCAGGTTCCCCACCCCGTCGGCCCTGGCCAGGAAGGTCCTGATGTCGGCGGCCGAGCTGACAGTGAAGGTGTGCAGGGTCCCGTTCACTCGATGGTCGGCGACGCCGTCGAGCCCGTCGATGAGGGTGTCGAACTCGCCGTCGAAGTCGATCTCGACCCGGCGGGTGGGTGCGGCGTCCTTGAGCTGGGCGACGTCGCCGACGGCGACGATCCGGCCCTCGTTGATTATCGCCACCTCCTCGCAGAGGTCCTCGACCAGGTCGAGCTGGTGGCTGCTGAACACCACCGCCTTCCCTTCGTGGGCCTGCTCGCTGAGCACGTTCGACATCGTCTCCACCGCCAAGGGGTCGAGCCCGCTGAACGGCTCGTCGAGGACCAGCAGCTCCGGGTCGTGGACCAGGGCGGCCGCAAGCTGCACCCGCTGCTGGTTCCCGTGAGAGAGGTTCTCGACGGGGTCGAGACGACGATCGTCCAGCCCGAACCGCTCCAGCCATCGGTCGGCGCTGACCCCCGCGTTTTCCCTGGTCATCCCGTGGAGCACGCCGAGATATGTGAGCTGGTCGTGGGTCTTCATCTTGGGGTACAGCCCGCGTTGCTCCGGCATGTACCCGAAGCGGCGGCGGTGCTCCGGCGTCACCGGATCAGAGTCCCAGGTCACGGTGCCGGCGTCGGGCCTGACCAGCCCGAACACGGCTCGCATCGCGGTCGTCTTGCCGGCGCCGTTGGGTCCGAGGAACCCGAGCATCCGTCCCCGGGCCACGCCGAAGGTGCAGTCGTCGAGGGCGCGCACGTCGCCAAAGGTCTTGCTGAGCCCTTCGAGGAGGAGCATCGGCTGGGCAGGTTAGGGGACTTTCTCGACGGTCAGTCGAGAAGGGTGGGCCGGTAGAGACGGTCGTGGGCCCGCAGGGCGTATCGGTCGGTCATCCCCGCCACATAGTCGATGGCCCGGGTCAGTGGTGGGGCGCCGGGGACGGTGTAGGAGTCGGGGACCTCGTCGGGGTGCTCCAGGTAGTAGCGGACCAGGTCCTGGATGACCAGGATCGCCTTGTCCTTCTGGGCCTCCGACTCGGGACGGAGATAGACCCGCTCGAACATGAAGCTACGCAAGGTCCCCATCACCTCGAGATGCTCGCCGCGCATGGAGACCACCCCTGTCTCGTGGCTGGCGTCGATGACCGCGTTCACCATCGACCCGATCCACTCCCGGGCCGTGGCCCCAAAGGTGGTCAGGGCGGCCACCGGCAGGTCGTGGTACTCGATGACCCCCGCCCTGAGGGCGTCGGAGACGTCATGAGTGAGATAGGCGATGCGGTCGGCGAACCGGCACAGCCATCCCTCCGGTGTCTCTGGGGGAGGGTCCACCCTCCAGGAGTGGGCCCTGACCCCGTCGAGGACCTCGTGGGAGAGGTTGAGCGGCTCGAGCAAGGAGAGCGTGCGCACCCCGTGTGCGGAGTGGAGCCACTCCCCATCGACGAGGGGAGAAAGGGCCTCCTCACCGGTGTGCCCGAAGGGGGAGTGGCCGACGTCATGGGCCAGACAGATCGCCTCGGTGAGGTCCTCGTTCAACCCCAGGGCCCTGGCCAGGGCCCGACCCACCTGGTTGACGTGGATGGTGTGGGTCATCCTGGTCACGAAATGGTCGCCGTCGGGGTTCAGGAACACCTGTGTCTTGTGCTTGAGACGGCGGAACGCCTTGCTGTGGATCACCCGGTCGCGATCACGCTCGAAGGCGGTGCGGAGCTCATCGGGATCCTCAGGCTCGGCCCTTCCCGCAGAGCGGTCGGCCTTGGTCGCCTCGGGGGCGAGCAGCTCGTGCTCGAGACGCTCACGCTCCTCACGTGCTCGGCGCAACATCGTGGTACCTCTCAGAGGGCCAATTGAAGCTGGAAGAGGATGAAGACGACCAGGGCGAGGACCACGACCACCGCCACTGCCGCCAGGGCCCGCTGCCATCCCACCATCTCTCGGAACAGGGCGATCGGCCCCGGCTCCGGCTGACCGCTGATGATCCGCCTCCTCACCCGTGCGGAGACGGCGTCCACGGCGAGCACCACGAAGATGGTGAGGAAGAGCACGGTCCCGGCCCGGGGGAAGTCGCGAAAACGGAGCTGGGACACCAGCTCGGCCCCGATGCCACCGGCGCCGACGACGCCGAGGACCGCGGAGGCCCGGATGTTGATCTCGAAGCGGTAGAGCCAGTAGGCGACGACGTGGGGCATCACCTGGGGGACCATCCCCCATCTGATCTGCTGCAGACGGGTGCCCCCGGTCGCGGCGGCGGCCTCCACCGGCCCCTCGTCGATGCCCTCGATCACCTCGGCGGACAGCTTGCCGAGGGTGCCGATCGAGTGGATCCCAAGCGCCAGGGCACCGGTCCAGGCGCCGAGCCCGGTGACCGGGATCAACACCATCGCCACCAGTAGCTCGGGAACGGCCCTGATGGCGTTGAGGACCATCCTCGTCCCGTTGGCCGCCCAGGTCGATGTCACGTTGGTGGCGGCGGCGAACGCGAACAGAAAGGACAGCCCCGCCCCCATCGCGGTCCCCACCCAGGCGATCCAGAGCGACTCCATGAGCTTGGGCAGGGCCCGCTCCACCATCTCCGGGCTGAGGTCGGGTGGGAACATCGCCACCAGGAGACGCCAGATGTCGGCCGGGGCGCTCCTGATCTGCTCCCAGGAGATCTGGAGGCCAAACGCCGACCACAGGGCTGGCACCAGGACGGCCAGCGTGAGCAGCCACCTGATCACCCGGGGCCGCAGTGGGGGCCGTGGTCTCGTCACGACGGTGTCAGCGGCGATCGCGGTGCTCACACCAGTCTCCGTCGCAGGGCCACGCTGATCTGATCGACTATGAAGACGATCACGAAGATGAGAATGACCACCGCCAGCACCCGGTCGAACTGGAAGAAGGAGCGCTGCGCCTCGAGGACCCGACCGATGCCGCCGGCCCCGACGAGACCGAGGACGACGGAGGCCCTGATGTTTATCTCGAGGATGTAGAGGGCATAGGCCACGTAGTTGGGGAGCACCTCGGGGAGGACCGAGACCCTGACTGCGGGAAAGTGAGAGCCCCCCGTGGCCCGGGCCGCCTCGAGGGGCCCGGTGTCGACGGCGTCGATCGTCTCGGAGAGGAGCTTGGCCATGATGGCCAACGAGAAGAAGATGAGGGCGAGGACTCCGGCGAAGGGCCCGATGCTCACCGCGGCCACGAAGAACATCGCCCAGAACAGGTCGGGGATGGTCCGGATGACGTTCATGAACCCCTTGTCGAGCAGATAGCTGAGACGTCCCGGGGCGGTGATCCTCGATGCCAGAAAGGACACGGGGAGGGCGACGAGACACCCGATGAGGCTGCCCAGGATGGCGATGCGGAATGTCTCGAGGAGGGGACTGGCGAGGGTCGGCGAGCCGAAGTCCCAGGACGGGAGCCACCACCAGGTGCCCTCCCCGATGGCCCAATTGAAGTCGGGGGGCCAGAAGTTGGGTATGTCACCCATGGCCCCGAGATTCTGGAAGAGGCCGATCAGCGAGAAGCCCACCTGGGCGCCGGCGAAGACGGTGATCACGAGGACCGTGGCCCCGATGGCCAGGCCACGGATCCCGGTCGCAGCGGACAGCGTGGACGCCCCGCCGACCAGGGCGATGAGGACGGCCATCGCCGCCCGGGCGGTGAGATCCGGTTCGCCGGGAGAGAGCAGGTCGAGGGTGACTGCCATCGGGGCTGCCAAGGCTCCGGCGCCCGCCCACATCAGCGCGGTGTTGGTGCCGGCGGACGGTCGGCCGAGACGACCGACAATGAGACCGACCGCCCCACCGAATACCAGCCATACCAAACCGAGGACGAAGGTGGACGACGGGGTCAGGTCGAAGGTCTCCGCGCCGGCCAACCAGACCGTGAGGGACGTCGACGCCACGCCGGCGATCACAACCACGGCGCTGCCGGTGCCTCCGATGGCGATCCCCGCCCGGCGCAGGGCGAAGATGGTTCCCCCTGAAGCTGCCAGACCCCACACCACGCCCGTGGGGTCGGGGATCACCGCCCCCACGGTGAATGCGGCGAGGATCATGAGAAGGGGGAGGAGGACGCTGGAGACGCGGCGGGGTGGCTCGGGACGGTCCGATATCACAGCTCGGCGCCCTCGAGGAGGTCGTCGGGGGTGACGGCTCGGCCGTAGATCTCGCGGAAGGTCTCCTCGGTCACGTCGTCGATGTATCCGTCGTAGACGAGCTCCCCTTCGCGGAGACCGATCATTCTCTTGCCATAGGCGCGTGCCAGGTCGAGGAAGTGGAGGTTGATCAGGGTGGTGATCCCCAGGTCGCGGTTTATGCGACGCAGGTCACGCATCACGGTGTGAGAGGTCACCGGGTCGAGAGAGGCCACGGGCTCGTCGGCGAGCATGATGGTCGGCTGTTGGGCGAGCGCCCTTGCGATTCCCACCCGTTGCTGTTGCCCACCGGAGAGGTCGGAGGCCCTGATGTAGGCCTTGTCGACGATCTCCACCCGCTCCAGCGCCTGCAGGGCTCGCTCCTTGGCCTCGGCCGGCCACAGACCCAACAGCGATCGCCATCCGGGAACCGTGGGGAGACAGCCCATGAGAACGTTGTTGATGACGCTGGTCCGCTTGACCAGGTTGAAGGTCTGGAAGATCATGCCGATCCCCGACCTGAGCTCACGGAGCTCCTTGGGACGGGCCTGCTCGACCCGGACGTCGCCGACACGCACCGAGCCGCCTGTGATGGGCACGAAGCCGTTTATCGCCCGGAGCAGCGTGGACTTGCCGGCGCCGGAGAGCCCAACGACGACCACCAGCTCACCGTCGACGATGGTCAGAGTCACCCCCTTGAGGGCCCGAAGACCCCCGCGATAGGTGACCTCGACGTCGTCGAACTGGATCATTATGCGGCGCCGTCGCGGGGGGCCGGCAATGCCGGCCCCCCGCATGACTTGTCGGCTCCGGGGATCAGCCTGAGAATCCCAGCTCGTCGATGGCGTCGCCGATGGCTACCAGCGACTGCTCCGTCACCGCGTCGGCCCTGGTGAGATCGGTCCACGAGTAGAGCTCCTCCATCACGACCTGCCCCTCTTCGGTGGCGATGTAGTCGGCCATCGCCTGGAACAGGGCGTCCTTGAGGTCGTCGGGGAGGTCGGAGCGAATGGCGATCACGTCGTTCGCTATCCGGGGGGTGATGTTGAACACGATCACCTTCTCACCAACATCCGGGTTCGTCTCGGAGATGGTCGCCCTGGCGTCGTCGAAGGAGACGCCGATGTCGGCGGTGCCGTCATAGACGGCCTGCACCGAGGCGTCGTGACCACCTGAGAACACCGTCGTGTACTGGTCCTCCGAGATCCCGGCGTTTATGAGCTGGATCGTCGGGAAGATGAATCCGGACGTCGAGGTCTCGGTGCCGAAGGCGATCGTCTTTCCGACCACTACCGAGAGATCGACAGGCTCGGCGCACGCCGTGGGCGCCGACAGCGCATCGTTCCGCTGCAGCTCTCCCTCGACGAACTCATAGCCGACCTGGAGGGCAGGGGTTTCGGTTGGGCCCACCGCCACCACGCCCCCGGCGTCGTCGTAGTAGAAGGCGCCTTCAACGGTCCCTGCATCGCCACATACCGCCGGATCGTTGGTGAACCACTGACCGTGGTAGGTGGAGTCGCCGAAGCGGACTGACTGGGCCAGCAGCTCGAGGTTTTCGTACTCCCTCGAGGCCAGCACGTAGCCGGCGGGCCCAAATGCCCCCATGTCGGCCTGCCCCGTGCCCATGGCAACACCGAGCCCGGTGTAGTCAGTGGTGACCGTACCCTCGACCGTTATGCCGAGGGCATCGCTGAGGATCGCGGCGAACGTGTCGACGTCGTCCTGGAGCTCGGCCGCCTCCTGGCTGGGGACGAACCCGAACACGAGTCTCTCCGGCCAGTCCGAGGTCGGACTTTCGGTCGTGGTGCCAGCCGGTTGCGTCGTGGTGCTGGGTGCGCCGGGCTCTCCGGTTGTGGTGGTGCCTTCGCCCACGGTGGGACTACAGGCAGTGGCCACCAGTGCGAAGATCGATATCAGCGCCAGAGCCGATCTTTTCATGTCTGTCTCCTCAATGAACTTGGGTTGCCATCGCGGCTGGCCCACCCCGATGAGGGCCGAGACGGTCGGCAGCGAGGCTAGCCGTCTGCGTCCTGGGCCGCTTGTCGGTCGACAACTTCGCGAAACTCGTCGAAGTTGCGGACGTCTACCGCCCCGGGGACAGGTCGGTTCCAGGGCCGGATGTAACGACACACCAGGCTGTCCGGCCGGTTGGCCACCAGACCGGGGAGGATGTGGGGCCCGTCGTCGAGGTAGACGTCACAATCGACCAGCCACTTGTCCTCGAGGATGTGTATCTCGTCCGCCGGCACCCCATGTTTTGCGATCCACTCATGGGTGTCCTCGACGGCGAAGGTCGGTTTCGTGGTGAGGATCACGATGTCGTGACCCGACCTGTGCAGCCCGACGAGGGCGTCCACGGCGCCAGGGAGCGGCTCGAGATGCCAGAACACGCTCCGGCCGTCGAGATCGGCCGACCATTCCCAGAACTCGTCTATGTCCGCGAAGTGGGTGAGCTCGACCACATCGTTCCATCGTTTGGAGTCCTCGTTGGTGAGCGAGGTCCCGAAGTCGCGGTTGTAGAACCGCATCCACCCTGAGGTGAAGTCGGCGACAACACCGTCGAGATCGACACCGAGACGCACCGACGGCACAAGGTAACCCGCGGATGAGCTCGGTGTCCGGTGGGGCATCATGGCTTGCTCAGGTACTCGGATCGCCGCTCAGACGACCTGGACCCAGCTCATGACCTCCGGGAGACGGCGGCGCAGGAGACGTGAGGCGATCAGCAGCGAGATGACGTAGACGACCGCTCCCCAGACAACGGTGATCACGGTGGTGAACCATGGGGGCACCACGTTGCCGAAGGCGACGGTGAGGACGACGACCGAGGCGGGAGGGACGAGGAGCAGCCCGATAGCGAAGAAGGACACCGTCTGGCTGACGATGGCTAGACATCCCTGCTCGGTGGACTGGGCGAAGACGTCGGTTCCTTCCCTGGGCAGGCGCAGAGGGGTGAGCACCGACACCAGATTCCCCACCGCCAGTTGTGAGCCGATGGCGGCGATCATCAGCGGCGCCACCAGCCAGGTCCATCGCCACTGGCCGGTGAACATCGAGATCGCCAGGGCGAGGAGGACCGTCTCGACGGTGAGGGCGATGGCCACCGCGGTGTTCTTCCCGAGGAGCATCTGCCGGGGCTTGAGGGGCAGGACGAAGAGATAGCTGGCGGCGTTTCGCTCCCACCCGAAGAGGTTGAGGGCGATGGGGAGACCGACGAACAGGACGAGGATGGGGGCCATCAGCGGCGCCCAGTCGTTGTCACGGAGGTCGAACATGCCCGTGGCACCCATCACCGTGCCCCCGACGGCGAGACCGACGAAGATCACGGTCCCCGTCCAGACCAGTCGTTGTCTGGGGTCGCGGACGTAGAAACGAAGCTCCTTGCGGGCCAGGGTGGCGATCACTCCCCAGGGGCCAGTCGACATTCCCCGCCTCCGGGCCCTGGCCGCGGGACGACTTCCCTCCTGGGGTGTGGTCAGCATCCAGCCGAGCAGTCTCCGCCAGACGAGGCCGAGGACGACGAGACCTGCGGCAGCCGCCGCCAGATAGACAACGGCGACGAGGGCTTCTCCGTGGGCAGCTTCGTAGATTGCCCTCTGCGCGGCGACGGGGGGGATCAGCAGGCTCCACCCCCGTATCGAAGTCGAGGCCGCCGCCTCGGCGACCCCGAGACGCCC
>JAKEHF010000123.1 GCA_022615295.1 Actinomycetota bacterium
CGTGGGGTCGACCTGCGAGGAGATCGCCAAGTTCTCGGCGGCCGACGCCGAGCGTTACCCGGAGTACGAGGAGTTCCTGCAAAAGGCGGCCCGGTTGGTGCGCGACCTCATGTGGCGGACCCCACCCACCTCATTCGGGCCCCGACCGGCAATGGAAGGCGCCTCGTTACTGGGGAGGCTGCAGCGAATGGGGCATGACGCCTTCGGGTTCGTGGACCTCATGACGGTCTCCGTATCAGAATTCCTCGATCGCTGGTTCGAATCCGATCAGCTCAAGGCGACCCTGGCGTATTACGGGTCGATCGGCACCTTCAAGGGTCCGATGACCCCGGGGAGCGCCTACGTGCTGATACATCATCTGATGGGTGAGCACCAGGGTGCAGGGGGTTGGGGCTTCGTCAAGGGTGGGATGGGTGGTCTCACTCAGGCACTGGCCGGTGCTGCCAGACACCACGGCGCCACGATCCGGACCGAAGCCGAGATCGCCCAGGTGCTCATACACGACGACCGGGCCATTGGGGTTGTCCTGACCGACGGGGAGGTGTTCACCGCCGACACCATCGTCTCCAACATCGACCCCAAGACCACCTATCTGCGTCTCGTCGGCAGGGAGCATCTCGACAGCACTGTCGTCGAAGACATCGAGGGCTATCAGACCTTCGGCACCGCATTCAAGATCAACTTCGCCCTGGATCGCCTCCCCGCCTACACCGCCTTCGACGAGGAACGCCTCGGCCCGTATCCCACCTACGTGCACATCGGTCCCACAGTCGAGTATCTGGAACGCGCCTACGACGACGCCAAATATGGCCGCCCCTCGTCCCGTCCCTTCCTCTCGCCGGTCGTGCCCACCCTCGCCGACCCCGATCTGGCACCCGAGGAAAAGCACATCCTCAATGTGTTCGGTGGCCACGCCCCCTATGAGCTCGACGGAACCACATGGGAAATGGAGCGAGAGGCCTTCGCCGACCGTGTCACCGACACCCTGGCCGAGTTCGCCCCCGGGATTCGAGACGCCGTCATCGACCGTCAGATCCTGATGCCCCCCGACCTGGAGAGGATCTACGGGCTGCCCCAAGGCCACATCTTCCACGGTGAGCTGACCCTGGACCAGCTCTATCTGATGCGACCTATCCCCGGGTATGCCGACTATCGGACACCTATCGAGGGCCTCTATCTATGTGGCTCGGGGACCCATCCCGGTGGTGGTGTATTTGGGGTCCCCGGCTACAACGCCTCGAGGGAGATCCTCCGTGACACCCGTTTCAGGCGATGGTCGCCGCGTCGCCGGTTGACGACCCGATAAGCGCGTCGGAGGCGGACGGCTCTAACCCTGAAGGCTCAGCTCTACAACACGGGCGACTCCCAGCAGTTGGTCGTCATCGACCAGCGGGCTGATCGTCGAAACGCTGACATGGACGCCGTTCATCAGGAACTTGACGCGTCCCGGGCAGGCGTATGACCCCTCACCGATGCCGGCGGTAGGACAATCACCCTCCCCGGGGGCTGTGATCACCGTTTCCGAGGCCGCGATCTGCACGAGCACTTCTCCCCCGCCCCAACTGCAACCGATGAACGGTCCGGCTGGCTCGGTCTCCTCCCCGAGATAGGCGACACCCAGCACGGAGATCAAGTCGCTCTCCGTAAGCAGGCTGCATGGCTCGATCCCCGCCGTTGCCGAGTCACCGGCATCATCTCCCTGGCCGCCGCAAGAGACGAGCAACAGCACCGTCACCGACAAAGCCACAGCAGTAGGTCTCATCGGGCCTCCTCGGGCCGCAAGTCTATTGACCCCGCGCTCTCGGTAGGACCGGAGGCCGGCTAGAACAGACCGATGACGTTGCCCTGTTCGTCGATATCGACCTTGAGATACGCCGGTGTCGAGCCCAGACCGGGCATGGTCATCATCTCGCCCAGCAATGGGTAGATGAACCCAGCCCCCACCGAGGCTCTGACTTCCCTCACCGGCACGATGAAGCCGGTCGGGGCGCCCTTGAGGTTGGGATCGTGGCTGATGGAGAGTTGGGTCTTGGCCATGCAGATGGGTAGATATCCGAACCCTGCCTTCTCAAAGCCCTCGATCTGGCTCTCAGCCATCGGTGAATAGTCGACCCCGGCAGCACCGTAGACGTCCCGGCTGACTATCTCGATCTTCTCTTTGATCCCGAGGTTGAGCGGGTAGAGGAAGTTCAGGTCGGAGGCCTGCTCACACGCCTCGGCCACCGCCTCGGCGAGTTCCCGCGCACCCTCCCCGCCCTTGGCCCAGTGATGGGCGTCAACCGCCACCACCGCACCAGCCTCGAGGGCGGCCTCCTTAATGGCGTTGATCTCCGCCCAGGTGTCGGTGGGGAAGTAGTTGATGGCGACCACTACGGGCAGCCCGAAGCGTTTGGCGATGCGTATATGGGCGACGAGGTTGGGAAGCCCGGCCTGGAGCAGGGCGAGGTTCTCCTCGGTGTAGACACGGTCGAGTGGGCGCCCCAGCACGACCCGGGGACCACCACCATGGGTCTTCAAGGCACGAACCGTTGCCACGAGCACGACACAGTCCGGTTTCAGGCCCGAGGCCCTGCATTTGATGTCGATGAACTTCTCCATGCCCATGTCGGCGCCGAACCCGGACTCGGTCACCACGTAGTCACCCAGATGCAGCGCCATGCGATCGGCGAGGATCGAGGAGTTGCCATGGGCGATGTTGGCGAACGGGCCGGCGTGGACGAAGACGGCCTGGCCCTCCAGGGTCTGCATGAGATTGGGGTGGAGGGTGTCCTTCATGAGAACGGTCACCGCACCGGCGACGCCGAGATCCTCGAGGCTCAGCGGGGTCTTGCCCTTGGAGGTGCCGAAGACGACACGTCCCAGTCGCTCCCGGAGATTGCGCAGTGCGCTGGCATAGTCCTCACCATCTACGAGGGCGAGGATCGCCATCAACTCGGAGGCTACCGAGATGTCAAAACCGGTCTCCCGCGGCCTGCCGTCTACCCTTCCGCCCAGGCCGACGATGACCTGACGCAGCGAGCGGTCGTTAATGTCGAGGACCCGGTTCCACTGCAGGTTGAATACGTCGATTCCGAGCCTGGTCAAACCCAGTTGCGCCAGCTCCTCGTCAGAGAGCCGGGTCTCGTGAAACCAGCGGGCATCTATAGCGGCGGCCACCAGGTTGTGGGCCAGTGTGATGGCGTGGATGTCGCCGGTCAGATGGAGATTGAGCTCGTCCGTCGGCACGACCTGGCTGTAACCACCACCGGCTGCTCCCCCCTTGATCCCGAACGTTGGGCCCATCGACGGTTGACGTATGCAGGCGATCGCATTGTGCCCGAGAGTCCCAAGACCCTGGACCAACCCGATGGTGGTCGTCGTCTTCCCCTCACCGAGAGGGGTGGGCGTCATGGCGGTGACGTCTACATATTTCCCGCGGGGTTTGGATCCGATCCGCTTCAGGCTGTCGAGATGGACCTTGGCCTTGGTCTTCCCGAATGGTATGAGCTCATCTGGATCGAGCCCGATCCGACCGGCGATCTCGGTGATTGGCGCAACCTTGGTGGAGGAGGCGATCTCGATGTCAGTCAGCACGGGCTGGAATCTCCTTGTCTTCGAATCGAACCGAAAAGCGGTGGGCTGCTTCCTTGACGACGTTGGCCACTGCCGTGGCGTGACCCGGGGCGGGAAATCGGTAAGCCGGGCCATGGACGTGGATTGCCCCGAGGACGCGATGACGGGTCGAGAACACCGGGGCGGCGACCGAGTTGATCCCCTCCGCGAACTCCTCGTAGATCCAGAAGAAACCCTGAGACGCGATCTCCTCAAGACGGCGGCGTATCGCTTCCGGCTCGGTCACGGTGCGCGCAGTGAACGTCTCCAGGGGACGTCGTAGATAACGGTCGGCCTCCTCCGCCGGCCATTGCGCCATCATGCACAGCCCCGACGGCCCGACATGCATGGGGAGAGTGAGACCGGTGTAATCCCGCACCTGCACCGGGTTGGGGCTCTCCACCTGCACCACATATTGCACCGAGTAACCCGTGGGGACGCTGAACCCAGAGGCCTCGCCGAGCTGGCCAGTGAGCCATTGCAGGTGGGGCCGCACCGACATGGCCAGCGCTGCCGAGGCGTCGATGGCCCCGGCCAGCTCTGCCATGGCGCTGCCGATCACGTAGAGACGACCGTCTTCGCTGCGGGTGACCGCCCCCTCCGCCTCCAGGGCTGCCAAAAGTCGGGCCACTGTCGACTTGGGAAGACCGGACCTCCACGCCAGATCGGTGATCCCCGCCGGTGACACCGCCAGGGCGCGGAGCAGGTCGAATGCCCGGCTGAGGGACTGCACGACGGCCATCAGACACCTTTTTCCCGCTCGTACCACTCCAGGGTGGGCGCCAACTGGTTGAAGGTGAAGATGTGGAGGCCCTCTATCCCCAAGCCCTCGGCACCAGGTGCGATTCCGCGGAGGAGTCGGTCGGGGCGATAGGCAACAGGGCGGAGCAGCCGGAACATGGAACGCCCACTCTTCGCCAGATAGCGGGCCGAGTCACCGACACCGATCTTGGCGGCGAGACCGATCAGCTTGGCGGTCGCCACCACACCCGGGACACCAACCTTCACTGGCAGGGTTACCCCCACTCCGCGCATCGCCTCCACCCAACCCGTGATGGTGCGCGACTGGAAACACATCTGGGTGGCGATATAGGTGGCATGGGGTTGTTTGTCCAGGAGGGATCGCAGCAGTGTCTCGTCGTCTATCAGTGGGTGACCCTCGGGATAGCCGGTGATCCCGACCTGCTCGAAGTGGTGTCCCAACTCCTCCATGTCCCGCAGCAGGGACAGGGCATCGGGGTAGGCGCCCGGGTCCTTGCTGTCTCCCCCCACCACAAGAACATGATCGATGCCCCCGCCCCGGAGACGCTCCACGATCGACGCCAGCTCTGCCCGATCCTTGATCATGCGTGCCGACAGGTGGGGTACTGCCTCATGGCCCTGGTCGGCCAGCTCTAGAGCCAACCCGACCGTTGCCTCCATCCCCCGGCTCGGTGACGCCACGATGGTGACCACCGACTTGTCGGGGAGAAGCGTGGCCAGCTCGAGGGCCCGCTTCAAGGGGACGATCTCGAAACTGGTATCGGCGAGCAGACGAGTCAATGCGTAGGTCATGGGTATTCACACATCGGAATCGGGGAAAGACGCCTTGCGACGGTCCACCCACTCGGTGATCTCTGCCTCTTTGGCCTCGTCCAGAGGGGGTTTCTCATACTGGTCGAGCAATCGCTTCCATGAACGGTTGGCCCGGGATATGGAGTCCTCCGACCCTGCCTCCTCCCACTGCTCGAGGCTGTTGTTGTCGGCCAGCCGGCTCCGCCAGAAGGCGGTCTCGAAGTTGGCCAGAGTGTGGGGATTACCCAGGAAATGCTGGCCGGGCGGGTTGCCGATCAAGGCGTCGATCGCCTGCCCGTTGTCACTCGTGTCGACACCACCGACCATCGCCTCCACCATCGACGCCTGGTCGGCGTCGAGCATGAACTTCTCGTACCCCATGGTGAGACCACCCTCGAGCCACCCTGCGGTGTGAAGAACGAAGTTGACCCCGGCAAGGACTGTGGGGAGGAACGTGGCGGCCGACTCATATGCAGCCTGATAGTCGGGGATCTTGGATGCTGTCAGGTTGCCACCGCTGCGGAATGGCACCTTCAGCCTTCGGGCGAGGGCCGCCATCACGAAGAGCATCATCGCCGGCTCTGGGGTACCGAAGGTCGGGGCGCCCGACTGCATCGAGATCGAGGAGGCGAACGACCCAAACACCACCGGTGCGCCAGGCATGACCATCTGACAGAAGGCCATGCCGGCCATGGCCTCGGCCAGGGTCTGAGTGGCGGTCCCCGCCACCGTGACCGGTGCCATTGCCCCGGCGAGGATGAAGGGGGTTATGAGACATGCCTGGTTGTTCTCGGCGTAAACCTTCGCCGAGCCCAACATGTTGTAGTCCCATGACATCGGGCTGTTGGCGTTCGCCAGTGAGAGGAGAACGGCGTTGTTGGCTATGAAGTCCTCGCCAAAGAGGACCTTGACCATGTCGACGGTGTCCTGAGCCCGCTCAGGTGCGGTCACGGAGCCCATGAAGGGCTTGTCATGAAACCTGATGTGGGAGAAGACCATGTCGAGGTGTCGTTTGTTCACCGGGAGATCGACCGGCTCGCACAACGTCCCCCCGCCGTGGTGGAGCGCAGGTGTCATCTGGGTGAGCTTGGCGAAATTGATGAAGTCGGCGATGGTGGCGTAACGACGGCCGCCGTCCAGGTCGCGAACGAACGGTGACCCGTAGGCAGGGGCGAAGACGATATGGGGATCACCGATGGTCACGGTGTGTGCCGGATTACGGGCGTGCTGGACAAATGAGGACGGGGCGGTGGCGATGACGGACCTGGCGAGCCCTCGGGGGAATCGGACCCGGGTGCCTTCGACATCGCACCCCTGCTCGGCGAAGATCCGCACCGCCTCCGGGTAGTTGCCGATCTCGACGCCGACCGTCTCGAGCAGCATGTCGGCGTTGTGCTCGATCATCTCGAGGCCTTCGAGACTCAGAACCTGATATGGCTCGAGACGGCGGGTGAGGAACGGGACACTCTCGATGGCCCGAGCCGCCCGGGCCGCTTGCCGGGCCGCCCTGCCCCCGCTGCGACGACCTGCTGACTGTTCCATGATGTGGGAAGAGACTACATCATGGAACGCAGAGACGACCTGCTGAAACTAGCCTCAGCCCGTCAATCGGTCATGAGAGGAGACTCAGGGGATGAGTGAAGCGAGCAAGGTGATCCTCACCTGTGCAGTGACGGGGAGCTCACACACGCCGACCATGAACATCGGCATCCCGGTGACGGTCGAGGAGATGGTGGAGCAGTCGGTGGCCGCCCACACCGCCGGCGCTGCCGTGATTCACATTCATGCACGCAACCCCGAGGACGGCAGACCATCGTCGGACCCGGGGCTGTTCCGGGAGTACTGCGCCGGGATCAAGGAGCGTTGTGATGCGGTGATCTCGATCACCACCGGTGGCGCGACCGGTCAGACTGTGGAGGAACGTCTCCGAGTCATCAAGGTACTCAAACCGGAGTTGGCCACCTGCAACCTGGGCACGATGAACTATGGGCTGTTCCAGATGATCCCCAGATATGAGGGGCGGTGGAAGTAAGACCACCACCGGCCGTCCACCGATCGAATCGTTGGCCACACCGGCCTCGGCCAAAACGGAGAAGGGATAGGCCTTGGACACACCGTCGACAGTCACCCCCACCACCCTCGCCAGGGCCGGGTATCGGTCATCGATGGCCCCCTCGAAGAACTCGTATGGCCGGCCACGCGAGGAGTAGAACTCGTAGGGGTTCCCACCGTAGTTCCTGCCGAACCCCTGGTCGGCCGTCATGACCTTTCCCCCGGGATGGGCCTCACGAAAGTCGGCCCAGCGGACTATGGCGGCTCCGATCGGCATCAAGAAGGTCCCGGTGAGCTCACCGACCACGGCCTCCCCGGTGATCTGCTGCCACAGGCTCTCGGTCTTGTCGTCCCACATCACCAGATCCGAGTGACGCAGCAGCCCGGAGACACCGAAACGGAGAGTGTCCCCGCTCACCCTGCGATCAAAGACCAAACCGGTGTTGCACAACGGGCAATAGGTGACGGCGACCGGGACATCACCGACGACGTCGTTGACGATCTCGTGCCAGGTCATCACCGACAGTGGGTAGAAGCGAGCGTCGCCATCGATTTCGAGCATCACTCCCGGCTCTCGGTCGTCGATCCAAATGCTGGTGGCGGCTTCCTCGAACCTCGGGGCGTCGATGGGTGGGATCATGTCCCGCGGGTCCGACGCGGGGATCCCGACCAAGAGCTCGTCGAGATCGATGCTGGTGATCGAGAAGTCGGTTTTCCACGATTCGACCACGCGCTCGAGATGGGCCGGGAACACTGCCTGACTGCTCGTCCCTGGGACCGCAGGAACGGACCCGGTGGTGACGGTCCCCGAGATCGTGGTGGTGTCCACCAGCTCAGGTGTGCATGCCACCAGGATCGTGGCAAGCGCGAGCAGGGTGGTGGCGCGCATCCTCACATGGCAACCCTGACATGGCTGGGCTATTCCACATCGGGCCCCTGTCGCCAGTCTGGTCGAGTCCCGGCTACTTTTCCCAGCCATGCCCTCCGGATTCCACATCGATCGACGACCGCCCATCCTCGAGATCACGATCGACCGCGGGAAGGCCAACGTCCTCGACGCCGCCACCAGCCGCGAGCTGGGTGAAGTCTTCCTCGGATTTCGGGACGACCCCGCTAATCGGGTCGCGATCGTCACCGGAGCCGGGGAGAGGTTTTTCTGCGCCGGGTGGGACCTCAACGCCGCCGCCGGCGGTGAGAGGTTCGACGACGACTTCGGAACAGGGGGTTTTGGAGGGTTCCAGAGTCTGGCCGACCTGAACAAACCGGTCATCTGCGCGGTGAATGGGATGGCGGTGGGCGGTGGTTTCGAGATGCTGCTCGCCGCCGATTTGGTGGTGGCGGTCGAGGACGCCATCTTTTTCATGCCGGAGCCGTTGGTGGGGGTCATACCCGATACGGGGACGGTCCGGTTAAGCCGGATGATCCCCGACCTGATCGCCAGGGAGATGCTCCTCACTGGCAAGCGTCTGAACGCCGCCGAGGCTGCGCAATGGGGTCTGGTAAATCGGGTCGTCCCCCGCGAAGAGCTGATGGACACCGCCCGGGAGATGGCCAACCGCATCGTCGAGGCGGCGCCCCTGGCCATAGCCGCCATCCTCGACCTCCTTCGCCGCACCGAGGGGCTGCCCGTCCCGGCAGCATTCGAGACGATGCAGCATGCGGAGAGTTACCTGCGGATGGTCGATTCCGAGGACGCGGTTGAGGGGACCACGGCGTTCACCGAGAAGCGAGCCCCAGTGTGGAAAGGCCGTTGAGTTGGCTGCGCGGCCCCATCTCCATGTCCTCGACGACCAGCTGATCGACAGCGTCCTCACCGAGGCGAAGAGGGTTCTGGCCGAGACCGGGATGGAGATCAGGGGACCACTGCTCCGCGAGCGACTATTAGCCCATGGCCTGCCCCAGCGGGAGGGCCGCATCCTCTTTCCACCTGAGGTCGTGGATTGGGCAGTCGGCCAGGCGCCGGAGTCGTTTCATCTCCACGATCGTGAGGGCCGACCCGTCGCCGACATCGGTGGCGACCGTGTTCACTTCGTTCCCGGCTCCAGCGGGCTCAAGATCGCCGACCACCGAACGGGGGAGACTCGATTGGCGAGCACCGCCGACTTCGTCGAGTACGTGCGGCTGGCGGATGGTTTGGGGCACATCGCCTATCTGGCCACGGCCTTCTCTACGAACGACGACGGCCTGACCTCTCAGAGCGAGCTTCCCCTGATCCCCCCGGCGCCCGAGCCGGTGACCACGCCGGCCACCACGGAGAGACGTCGACGCCGGAGTAGATGAGTCCCTAGCGGCGGGTGCGACGCCCTCGCGGTGCGGGGGTTCTGGCGGGTAGATCGACCACCTTGGCCAGCTCCGGGTACCGATCGCGGCTGTGGGGTATCCCCATCGCCGCCACGAAATGCTCCTGGAAACGGGGCTCGACGGCGGTCTCGATCTTCTCCACCCTCTTCGCGACTGCTTCGATCTCGGCGCGTGCCACACCGGAGAGCAGGGCCATCATCGCCCCGGTTCCAGCGGCGTTGCCGGCGGCGGCGACACGGCTTAGGTCGCAGTCCGGGATCATCCCGAGGGTCATCGCATAGATAGGGTCGATATGGCTCCCGAAGGCACCGGCCAGACGGATCTGGTCGACCTGATCCACCCGGTAGTGGTCCATGAGAAGACGGGCACCGGCGTTGAGTGCCGCCTTGGCCAGCTGGATGGCGCGCACGTCGCCCTGAGTGACCTCGATCAACGGATCATCGCAGAGCACATAGGAAAACGTCCTGTCCCGGGGGACGACACGGTGGGAGGTTTCCCGACCGATGATCGTCCCGTCCGGGCCGATGACCCCGGAGAGGTACAGCTCGGCGATCGCCTCGATGATCCCCGATCCACATATGCCTGACACCAACGAGAAGTCGAAGCCATCCTGGTCAGACCACATCTCTTGACCGATGACCGAGAATCTCGGCTCCAGGGTCTCCCGGTCGATCCTCACCCTCTCGATAGCCCCGGCAGCGGCTCGCTGGCCTGAAGAGATCTGGGCCCCCTCGAAAGCCGGTCCGGTCGGAGACGAGGCGGCGAGCAGCCGTTCCCGGTTCCCCAACACGATCTCGGCGTTGGTGCCCACATCGACCAGCAGCTGGACTGCATCCCCACGGTGTGGACCTTCGGAGAGAACCATCCCGGCGGCATCGGCGCCGACATGCCCGGCGATACAGGGCAGGGCATACACTCTGGCGACGGGATGGGTGAGAAGATCGAGCTCAGAGGCCATGATCTCCACCGGATCGGTCGTCGCCAGAGCGAATGGGGCGGTCCCCAGCTCCCGGGGGTCAATGCCGAGAACCAGGTGATGCATGATCGGATTGCCCACGAAGGCCACCTCGAGTATGTCGAGACGGTCCCTCCCGGCTTCGGCCACCAGCTCGCCGATCAGCCCATCCAGGGCCTCACGGACCATTGCGGTGAGGCGGCCTGCCCCGTCCTCGTTCATCATCACGTAAGACACCCTGCTCATCAGGTCCTCACCGAGGCCTATCTGGGGGTTCATCCGGCCGGCCGAGGCCAGGAGGTCCCCGGTGAGGAGATCGCAGAGATGACCGGCAATGGTGGTCGAACCGACGTCGAAGGCGACACCAAGGGCGATATCCCGAAAACCGGGCCAGACCGCCACCAACTCGGCCCCGTCTCTCACCGCCACCGTCACCTCCCAGGCACCCCGTCGCAGTGCGGGCTGGAGTCCGGAGAGGACCATTGACGAGACAGCAAGACCCTCCAGTTGCCACTGCTCGGCAAGGGCCATCAGGACACGCTGCAGGTCACCGCTCGGGCTGGCGAGATCGGGCTCGGCCACCTCGATGTAGTACAGCCGGACGACAGGGTCGACCGGGAGGGCCGCCACCTCAGCCCGCTTCCGGACCACCTGTCTGTGTACCTGGCTCTCCGGTGGGACATCGATGACCACGTCGTCGACGATCTGGGCGGCACAGCCGAGCCGGTTCCCCTCATCGAGGGGGCGACGGGCTCGATATTCGGTCTCGGTCGGCCCTGGAGGCGAGAGCCGGTCGGCCCTAGCCTCGATCCCGGGGCGGCTTCCCACCCGCACCTGACAGCGGCCACAGATCCCCCGCCCACCGCACACCGTGTCAAGGTCGACGCCAAGCGTTCGTGCTGCGTCGAGGATGGTGGTCCCCTCGGGAAACACGCCTCGGAGCCCAGAAGGGGTGAAAACCACCTGCTTACTGGCGTTCACCTCAGCCTCGACGACGCCGATTCTCCCGGCGTCTGGGTTCCTCCCCGGCGGCCGGCGCTTGGCGATATTCCTTGATCCAGGCCGCACAGTTGGGGTCGTTCCCGCAAAGCACGTCCGCAGCCAATATGGCTTGGCGGATCTCAGGTTCCAGCGGGTTGGTGATTGCCGAGGTGAGACCGGCGCCGATTGCCATGGAGAGAAAGGCGCCGTTGATGCCGACCCGATTGGGAAGACCGAAGGAGATGTTGGAGGCTCCACATGTGGTGTTCACCTTGAGCTCCTCACGCAGCCGGCCAACCAAATGGAACACCTGACGACCGGCGCCGGACATGGCGCCTATCGGCATGACCAGCGGGTCGACCACTACGTCACGGCTCGGAATCCCGTGATCGGCAGCCCGCTCGGTGATCTTCTTGGCGACCTCGAAACGCACATCGGGGTCCTCGGATATGCCCGTCTCGTCGTTGGTGATCGCCACCACGGCAGCCCCATGCTTCGCCACGAGGGGAAGGACACGCTCCAGACGCTCCTCTTCACCTGTGACCGAGTTGACCAGGGCCTTGCCCTTGTAGACGGCGAGACCCGCCTCCAAGGCCTCGACGATCGAGGAGTCGATCGAGAGGGGAACATCGGTCAGCGCCTGGACCAGCTCCACCGTCTGGGCGAGCAGCGCCGGCTCATCAGCGAGTGGTATGCCAGCGTTGACATCGAGCATTTGGGCCCCGGCCCTCACCTGGGCGATGGCATCGGCTTCGACCTGACTGAGATCACCCTCCTTCATCTGGGCGGCAAGCAGCTTGCGACCGGTCGGGTTGATCCGCTCCCCGATGAGAACGAAGGGCCGATCGAATCCGATGACCACCTCGCGGGTTTCCGAGGAGATGACGGTGTCAGTCATGTCACGTCCGCGAACCCGCCGTTCCCTGCAAGCTGGTTGAGTCTCTCCGGGGTGTAGTCCGCCTCGAGACGCCCGACTTCCCGACTCACTTCGTCCTCGAGGTCGGGGCCGCAGGGTCTGCTCACCCTCCGCCACTCGGCGAGGTAATCGTCGGAGCCGAAGAGACCGGCCTCCATGGCGGCGCGATCGATATTGACCTGAAAACGGGGCGACAACTCCCTTTTAGCGATTTCCCTGCCATGACGTGCCGTCACTTGAGCGGGGATGTCCCGCCAGCTGATGACGGTCAGCTCGGGGCCACTCGATCGCCCCGTCACCGACGTGCCTCCTCGCCACGAGCGAATCCGACCAGGGCGGACTCGAAATCCCCGTACCCGACATGACGGTGTTCGAACTCGAGACCAAGCCGGGACGCGGCCCGGCGACCTTCCTCCACCATTTCGGTGTCGTTGGTCTGGGACAGATAGACAAGGCGCCGGTAGTTCCTGAAGTAGTCGTCACGCAACTGGGGCCAGCGATCCAGACCAAGACCACGCCATACGAGGCGGTCGAAGTGACGGACGAGGAAGTCGGTGAGATAGAACGTCGCCGGCTCGGCGTCATGGAGCTCGGCAAAGGCTGCCGACCCGGCGTAGAACTCATAACAATGGGCGCCGGGGAGACGGTCCACACCACGGGCCTCGAGGAGACGGTCGAGCATGCCACCAGTGCCGCAGTCGGCGTACCCCACGTGCACCTTGGCGTACCGGCCCTGGGCCCGATCCAAACGTTGTTCTATCGCTGCGGTTATGTGCTGTGGGGTGTTGTGCAATTTGGCGGGTAGGCATTCGATGTCGACCCAGTCCAGTCCGTTGAGCCCGATGACGTCACCCAACTCCCGGGCGAGGGCCCCGCAGGCGATCACCAGTATGCGGTCTTTGTCCTTGGGACGCCGCAAGGGAGCCACGATCAGACCTCACCGGCAGTGAGACGACGCGCCAGGACCAGGGACTCGGCGGTCTCGACCGCGACCGCGGCATCTCGGCAATAGGCGTCGGCACCAATGACCTTCCCGAACTCCTCGTTGAGCGGCGCCCCACCCACGAGGACGATGTAGTCGTCACGCATCCCCCGCTCGGACAGGGTGTCGATGACCACCTTCATGTAGGGCATGGTGGTGGTGAGCAACGCCGACATCCCGAGGATGTCGGGTCTGTGCTCGATCAGGGCACCGATGAACTCCTCGGCGTCGGTGTTGATCCCTAGGTCGAAGACCTCGAATCCCGCACCCTCCAGCATCATGGCCACCAGGTTCTTCCCGATGTCGTGGATATCCCCCTTCACAGTCCCGATGACCACCTTGCCTATCGTCTCCGCACCGGTCTCGGCGAGTAGGGGGCGGAGTATCTCCATCCCGGCCTTCATGGCTCCGGCGGCCAACAACACTTCGGGAACGAACAGGATGCCATCCCGAAAGTCGATGCCGACGATACGCATCCCCTCGACCAGGGCATCGTTGAGCACAACCGAGGCCTCCCAACCACGCTCGAGCAGGATCTTGGTTCCCTCGACGATCTCGTCGGCTAGACCGTCGTAGAGATCGTCGTGCATCTGTGCTACGAGTTCGGGGTCGGTGAGTGTGGAAAGGTCGAGCTCGTCTGTCATGTTGGCGTCCCTGGAAGTACCACGATGCGGTTCTGTGCTATATCCTGGAACACACTAGTGGAAGCCAACACCCATTGTCGCCCGTTCCAGGGTCCCGCCCAGGGTGTTACATTCCCCGCCGATCCGATGATTGAGACCTGCCGTGACTGATCTGCCCGCATCTGCTCGGGTGGTGGTCATCGGGGCCGGAATCGTCGGTAACTCTGTGGTTGGCCATCTCTCCGATCTGGGCTGGCGTGACATCGTCCAGATCGACAAGGGCCCTCTCCCCAACCCCGGTGGCTCGACCGGCCATGCCTCCAACTTCATCTTCCCGGTCGACCACAACAAGGAGATGGCGATGCTCACCATCGACTCCCAGAGTCAATACGAGGAGATGGGGGTCAATGTCACCTGTGGCGGCATCGAGGTCGCCCGCACCCCGGAGCGCATGGAGGAGCTGAGACGCCGTATGGGGTCGGCGAAGAACTGGGCGATGGAGGCCCATCTGGTCAGCCCGGCCGAGATCAAGGAGCTGGTCCCGTTCATCAACCCCGACATCCTCATCGGCGGCTGCTATTACCCAACGGTCTCTGCGGTGGACTCCCTGCGCGCGGGCACCCTTTTCCGGGAGAGGGCTCAACAGAAAGGCGCCCTGCAAACCTTCGCCAACACCGAGGTACTCGCACTGGAAACGGTCAGTCATCCCATTCTGGGCCCGAGGATCGATGCGGTGTTCACCGATCGGGGCCGGATCGAGACTGAGTTCGTTGTGATCGCCTGTGGGGTGTGGAGCCCACGCATCGCGAAGCTGGCAGGGGCCAGCATCCCTCTGACACCGGCCGTGCATCAGATGATCGATGTCGGGCCGATACCGATCCTGGAGCAGTCGGGCAAGGAGCTTGCCTTCCCCATCGTCCGGGACATGGACACCTTCATGTATGAGCGGCAGACATCGGGGTCGATGGAGGTGGGCTCCTACGCACACCGACCAATCTTCCATTCCCCGGACGAGATCCCGGCGCTGGCAGAGGCCAGGCTTTCCCCAACCGAGCTCCCCTTCACTCCCGACGACTTCGACCCCCAACTCGTGGACGCCTTGGATCTGATGCCCGACATTCTCTCCGGCGCCGAGATCAAGTACGCCATCAATGGGCTCCTCTCCCTTACTCCCGACGCCATGCCCCTGATCGGTGAAACGGTCGAAGTCGCCAACCTGTGGTCGGCTGCAGCCATCTGGATCAAGGAAGGGCCCGGGACCGGACGGGCGGTGGCCGAGTGGATGACCCACGGCTACCCGGAGCTCGACCCGCACGCCTCCGACATAGCCCGCTTCTACCCATGGGCCCGCACCGAGCACCACATCAGGTCCCGGTGCGCCGAGCACTTCAACAAGACATACGGCATCGTCCACCCCAGAGAGCAATGGGCGTCGGAGAGAAACAAACGTCTTTCCCCTTTCCATGCCCGCACCGAAGCCCTTGGAGCCAGGTACTTCGAGGCGGGTGGCTGGGAACGGCCCCATTGGTACGAGTCGAACGCCTCCCTCGTAGCCGAGTACGGGGTCGAGGACAGGGCCCACGAGTGGGACCGAAGATGGTGGTCACCGATCCAGAATGCAGAGCATCTGGCGATGAGGCAGCGGGTGGGGTTGGTGGACCTCTCCCCGTTTGTCATCTTCGACTTCACCGGCGCCGGTGTCCTCCCCTATCTACAGATGATGACCCTGAACAACGTCGATGTGAACCCGGGTCGTTCGATCTATACCCCGCTCCTCACCCAGTCCGGCGGGTTCAAGGCCGACCTCACCATCCTCAGACTCGGGGAAAACCACTATCGGGTCATCACGGGCGCCTTCGACGGGCCACGGGACAAGCATTGGTTTCGACGCCACCTCCCCGAGGACGGCTCGGTGCAGATGACCGATCTCACCTCGGCCCTGGTGACCATCGGGGTATGGGGGCCGCGGGCCCGAGACCTCGTGCAGTCGATGACCGACCATGACCTCTCCAATGAGGCTTTCCCCTATGGGACGACGAAGCAGGTCGACTTCGGGTCGATCAATGCGCGGCTCTTTCGCATCTCCTATGTCGGCGAGTTGGGCTGGGAGGTCTACGTCCCCACCGAGCAGGGAATGCCGATGTGGGACCGTCTCTGGGAGGCTGGCCGTGATTTCGAGGCGGCGGCGGTCGGCGCCGGTGTCTATGGGACCACCGGACGTCTCGAGAAGTGTTACCGTCTCATGGGCGCCGAGTTGGAGAGCGAGTACAACCCGGTCGAGGCCGGTCTGGCACGTCCCAGGGTGAAGGAAGCCGCCTTCATCGGCAAGAATCCCTACCTCGAAGCCCGCGAGGCAGAACCGGCGGCCGTCCTGTGCACGCTGACCGTGGAGGACCACCTCTCCGCGCGGGACGGAGTCAAGCGGTTTCCAACCGGCAGGGAGCCGATAACCACGCCCAGCGGGGACCGGATCGTCGACGAAAAGGGCCGGCCTTCGTACGTCACATCCGCGGGTGCCGGACCCTCTGTGGGCAAGTACCTCCTCCTCTCCTATCTCCCC
>JAKEHF010000124.1 GCA_022615295.1 Actinomycetota bacterium
CCGGTCATCACCTCGTCGACGACGAGAAGCACCCCGTGCCGACGGCACAACTCGGCGATTGCCGGCCAGTATCCCTCGGGTGGTGTCGCCGCGCCCAGGGTGGCTCCCCCTATCGGTTCGGCGACAAAGGCGGCAACCCTTCCCGGACCGACCCGCTGCAGGGTCTCATCGAGACGGTCGACGTGCCATTGGGCGCAGCCGTCGGGGTGAGTCGACGACGGGCAGCGGTACTCGGTGACGGCCGGGACCTTCACGGAGCGTCCCAGCCAGGGCTCGTAGGGTCGGCGCAGCGGCTCGCGCCCGGAGACGTCGAGGGCCCAAAGGGTGTTCCCGTGATAGGACATCTCCCTCGACACGATCACCACACGTTCCTCTTCGCCACGCGCCAGGTGATAGGCCCTGGTCATCTTCAGGGCGGTCTCGACGGCCTCGGATCCGCCGGTGGTGGGGAACACACGGGGGTCGTCCATCGGGAGACGGGGGGCAAGTGCTGTGGCGTAGTCCTCCAGGGCGACGCTTGTGAAGACCGATGGATGCAGGTAGTCGAGCGTGGCCATGTGACGGGTCATCGCGGAGAGCACACCCTCGTCACCGTGACCGATGTTGCTGACAACCGCCCCACCGGCGGCGTCGAGATACGTTGCCCCGTCGATGCCATGGATCCAGCAGCCCTCGGCCTTGACCGCGATTATCGGGTCGGGGCTCCGGTGGAAGACATGGCTCATCGCGAGTTGACGCTAGCTCTCTCCGCCCCCGGGCTGAACCGCCGTTCAGTGCTAGCGTCGGCGGAGATGACCACCACCCTGAGCGAGCGGGAGCGTCGTCTCCAGGAGACGTCGCGTCACTTCGTGGACGAGCTGATCCCTTGGGAGGTGGAGGCGGAGATGAACCGTGGCGAGCTCCCTCCCGAGGTGGCCAAGCGGCACGCGGAGAGGGTCGCCGAGCTTGGTCTGGTCTCGATCAACATGCCCGAGAGCCTGGGCGGACCCGGTTACACAATGTTCGAGCAGACACTCATCCAGGAGCAGACCGGCCGGGTGACCAACGCCCTGGGGTGGGTGGTGAGCACCGGGCCCTCATGGATCGAACCGGTGGTCACCGACTTCCAGATGCAGCGGTGGATCCGCCCCACCGTCGACGGGTCGATCCACGAGTGCTACGCCATCACCGAAGCCGGCGCCGGCTCCGATGTCGACTCCATAGCCGCCACCGCCCGTCGCAACGACGACGGCTACGTCCTGAACGGGGAGAAGTGGCACGTCACCTCGGCGAACCACGCCTCCTATGTCTTCTTCCAGGCGAAGCTGGCTGAGGGGCCCAACACCGGGCGGCATGTCCTGTTCTTCGTGGATATCGACACCCCGGGGGTGGAGTGCGTCCGGGTGCCCGAGTACAGCCACACCTTTGGGCATCACCATTGGGAGATGCGGTTCAACGACGTCAGGGTCCCCGCCGAGAACCTGGTGGGCTCGGAGGGTGACGGGATGAGCTTCACCCATGACTGGTTCCGCTACGAGCGTTTGATGATCGCGGCGAGATGCTGTGGCGCCGCCGAGCGGCTGATCACCGAGGCCACCGCCTTCGCCACTGAGAGGATGGCCTACGGGTCGCCGATCATTGACTACCAGGCCATCCAGTTCATGCTCGCCGACTCTCTGACCGAGCTGTGGGCGGCCCGTCTCATGACCTACGAGACGGCGCGGGCCATCGACGCCGGTGTCGATCTCAAGGTCGCCCACGCCCGGGCCTCGATGGCCAAGCTCTACGCCTCGGAGATGGCGAACCGGGTCGCCGACCGGGCGGTGCAGATCTTCGGCGGCCGCGGCTTCATGCGGGAGAACGTCGCCGAGCGCTTCTATCGGGAGCTCAGGGTCGACAGGATCTGGGAGGGCACCTCCGAGATCCAACGCATCATCATCGCCGACCAGCTTCGGAAACGTGGTGTAGGTCTCGCCGACCCAAACCTCAGGTAATACGGCCCCCTATTGGTCGCATATCTTCTCAAGAAAGCCGGCGGCGAGCCTCGATCGCCCGGCAAGAGGTGTTCTCGAGAGGATATGTACCCCCTGGGGGGCCGTATTACCTGAGGTAAGCGTCAGTGGAGCTCGCGGACCGGGACCTCGGGGATCACCCAGCCATGACCGAGATAGAGGTGGCCGATGGTGGAGAGGAACTGGTAGACGGTTCCCTCCCAGGTCGAAAGGGGGCCGGGCCGGTAGCCACGTTGACGCACCCCCTTCATCACGTTCTCACAAGCGGTCCAGTCCTCCCGGTTGGTGATTTCCCAGAAGTCGACGGCATAGGAGGGGTCGAATCCCTCCAACTCGAACGCCTCCGGCGGGAAGAGCCATGAGCATTCGATGAAGGTCCGGCCCGGGTCGAGCGGGGTGAGACGGTGGGTCATGACGTAGTCGGGATGCATGGAGAGGAGCAGGCTCGGGGCGACGGTCAGATACCACACCTGGCGGGCCAGCTCGTCGTCGATTCCCCGGAAGTTGACCCCACTGGATGCACCGTCGAGCGACATCGTCGCCGCATGGGGCTTCAGGGCCATGGTCCCCCCGCACCAGTGACCCGTGGGCAGGTGGTCGAAACCACTGTCGGGCGGGCTCACCTCGCAGAGCTCGGGGTGTATCGATGAGCAGTGGTAGCACTCGTTGTAGTTCTCGACGACGATCTTCCAGTTGGCCTCGACTACGTATGAGTGGGTGGCCGCGGTCCGCAGACGCTCCGTCTCGAAAGGCGCCGCCTTCTCGGCGAGATTGCCGTAGTGGTCCTCGATCGGTTTGGCGTCGCCGCTCAGGTCGACCCAGACCCACCCGAGATACTCGGCCACCCTGATCCCGACCAACGGATAGTCGGACATCTCGAACCCGGGGGTCTGGGTGAAGGTGGGGGCGGCCCGAAGCTCGCCGCTGAACCGATAGGACCAGGAGTGATAGGGACAACGGATGAGTCGGGCGTCGATGGCCTCTCCGATCGGGGCCAGCTCATGGCCGCGATGCCGGCACACATTGGAGAAGGCGGTCAGGGTGCCATCGCGGTCCCGGGCGAGGAGGATGCTCTCGGCGGCAACCTCGACCGCCCTGATCTGGCCCGGCGCCACCAACTCATCCCCCCTACCGACACACACCCATGTGGCACGGAAGACGTTGTCCATCTCCCAGGCGAGCGCCTCGTCGGAGGTGTAAGCGGCGGCGGGGAGGGTCCGGTTCTCGCCAAAGGGTGCGATCACCTTTACAAGGTCCTCTGCAGGCAGTGGTGCGGCCGTCATGCTTTCTCCCGACACGCTAGACGGTCGAAGTGTATCCTGAACGGCGAGTCAGGATACCGAAGGGAAGTGGACTCATGCTCCCGGCAGCAGATCAGACGTCGTTGCTGGACGATCTGATCCAATCGGAAGAGCGCCGATTCCTCGAGCGGGCCCCCAAGGCGGGGGTATTTGCCGAACTGGCCAGCCGCAATCTCCCCGGAGGCGTCACCTCGAGCTGGCAGATCTCCCGGCCCCGCCCTGTCTGGATCGACCGCGGCCAGGGCTCCAAGGTATGGGACGTCGACGGCAACCAGTACATCGACTACCACGGCGGCTACGGGGCCATGTTGGCCGGTCATGCCCATCCGGCGATCGTGGCCGCGGTCACCGAGCGGGTGCGCAAGGGGACCCATTTCTCCCAGCCCACACCGGACGTCATCGACGTCGTGGAGGAGCTGGTGGACCGTTACCAGCAGCCCCTGTGGCGCTTCGGCAACTCGGGCACCGAGGCGACGATGGACGCGGTCCATCTGATGAGGGCGGTCACCGGGCGGGATTACATCATCAAGTTCGAGGGGGCCTATCACGGTCATCACGACGCCGCCATGGTCTCGGTGTGGAACGAGGACGGATTGGGCCCGGA
Source organism: Actinomycetota bacterium (assembly GCA_022615295.1). Taxonomy (GTDB): domain Bacteria; phylum Actinomycetota; class Acidimicrobiia; order Spongiisociales; family ZC4RG35; genus ZC4RG35. The sequence goes on from JAKEHF010000124.1 coordinate 3,897, forward strand.
GCATCGACCCACACCCGTCGCCGCCGGGACCGGGATACCCCAGGCGATGGTCGATCTGACCCTGGTGGCCACCTTCAACGACTTGACCCTGGTCGAAGGGCTGTTCCAGGAGCACCCCGGTCAAGTGGCCGGTGTGATCGTCGAGCCCATCCTCCAGAACTGCGGCGTGCTCATCCCCGAGGACGGCTTCATCTCCGGTCTGCGTGAGATAACGAGGAGACACGACGCGCTGCTCACCTTCGACGAGGTGAAGACGGGTCTCACCGTTGGCAGAGGCGGGGCCACCCGGTTCTTCGATGTGGTACCCGACATCGTCTGTCTGGCCAAGGCCCTGGGTGGCGGTCTTCCCATTTCCGCCATCGGTGGCAGCGAGGAGGTGATGGGGGCGATCACAGACGGCACCTATGAGCAGGTAGGCACCTTCAACGGCAACCCGCTGAGCATGGCCGCGGCCAAGGCGATGTTGACCGAGGTCATGGTCGCCGACACCTACGTCCACCTCAAGGGTCTCCAGGCCAAGATGAGGGCGGGCGCCGAGGACGTGATCCGGCGTCATCGGCTCGACGCTCATGTTGCCACCGCCGGGGCCAAGGGGAGCGTCATCTACTCCTCCGAGCCGATGCGCACCTATCGAGACTTTCTCCGCATCGACGGGCGGTATGCCCAGGCTGCCTGGTTGTATCAGTACAACCGCGGGGTGTTCCTCCCGCCCTGGGGAAAGGGCGAGCAGTGGCTGATCTCCGTCCAGCACGACACGTCGGACATCGATCGGTATCTGGAGACGCTCGACGAGTTCGCGGCGACGATCGCCGGATGAGGTCATAGACTCGCCCCCGCCATGGCCGGTGTCGTCGAACTGGTGGGTCTGGTCAAGGGCTTCGGTGACGTCACCGCGGTCGACCACGTGAACCTGCGCATCGAGGACGGCGAGTTCTTCTCACTGCTCGGCCCCTCGGGCTGCGGCAAGACCACCACGCTGAGGTTGATCGCCGGCTTCGAACGGCCCGACGCCGGTGCCATCCTCATCGACGGGGTGGACATGGCCACGACCCCACCCCACAAACGACCGGTGAACACGGTGTTCCAGAGCTACGCCCTGTTCCCCCACCTGACCGTCGAGGAGAACGTGGGTTTCGGTCTTAGGTACCAGAACCTGAGCAAGGACGCCGCCCGGGGCAAGATCGGCCGGGCTCTGGAGCTGGTCCGTCTCAGCGGGATGGAGAAGCGCAAGCCCACCCAGCTCTCCGGAGGTCAGCAGCAGAGGGTGGCGTTGGCGAGGTCACTCGTCCTCAACCCCTCCGTCCTCCTCCTCGACGAACCGCTCGGCGCCCTCGACGCCAAGCTGCGCAAGGCTCTGCAGATCGAGCTCAAAGCTCTCCAGGAGGAGATCGGGATCACCTTCGTCTACGTCACCCATGACCAGGAGGAGGCCCTGACCATGTCAGACCGGATCGCCGTGATGTCCCAGGGCACCGTCGAGCAGCTGGGGACCCCGGCCGAGGTCTACGAGAGCCCGGTGAGCAGCTATATCGCCGACTTCCTCGGTGTCTCCAATCTCATGGAGGTCATGGTCAAAACGGGCACCCAGACCCAGACCGTGGTGCAGCTGGGGCCCTACGAGCTCACCGCCGACACCACGTATCCCTGGCCGGGGCCGGCGTTGGTCTCGATCCGGCCCGAGCGGGTGCTGGTCCTCTCCGACGGCGACGACGTGCCCAACATGGTCAGCGCCCGGGTGGAACGGATGGTCTACGCCGGTCCGGTGCTGAACGTTCTCGTCACCATCGCCGACTCGAGTGAGATCCAGGTCACCGTCCCCAACATGGGGGCGGTGGGGCACTATCGCCACGGTGACGAGATCCATCTCCAGCTGCCTTCCGACGCCCTGCGCATCCTCGACCGCGACGAGGAAGGCTGAGCACCGGGCTCATCCGAACGCCCGGCTGCGGTCGTTCCTGGACAGGTTGGCCGCGGTGTACCTGGACGTGCCCTCGACCATGAGCTCTCTGGCGGCGTTGGCCAGGGCCCCATAGGCGGCGAAAGCCAGGGACCCACCGGTGGAGAGACGTCGCACTCCGAGGGCGGCGAGCTCCCCGACAGTCGGCCCGTCCGGGAGCAGCAGGACGTTCACGGGGGCGGCGACTTCGGTGACGATGGTGGCGATCTGGTCCCGATCGACGAGACCTGGCGCATAGAGGACCTGGGCACCGGTTTCGCGATAGGCGAGAAGACGTTCGATGGTGTCGGCGAGGTCATCGACTCCATAGAGATGGTTCTCGGCTCGCGCCGTGACCACCAGACCGTGCCGTGACGCCTCCTCGGAGACGGCGGCGACCCTCTCCACCGCCCGGGACCGCGCCAGGATCCCCACACCCGGGTCGTAGTCCTCGATGGAAATGCCCGCAGCCCCGGCCTCTGCCATGCCGGCGACGGTCTCGGTGACGCCACCCGGGGCATCGGGGAAGCAATTCTCTCCATCGACGCTCACCGGCACCGCGACCGCCGAGGTCAGAGCCCGGACATGGGCGACGAGCTCGTCTCGCGTGGTCATCTGGTCCAACCGGCCCAGAGAGGCGGCAAAACCCGAGCTGGTCGTGGCGATGGCGGGAAACCCGAGCGAGGTCAGTATCCGGGCTGATCCCACGTCCCAGGCGTTCGGCATGACAAAGGTGCCCTCCTCGTGGAGACGGGCAAAGGACAGCGCGGGCACAGACGACGAGCCGATCAGATCTCGAAACGTCCCACGGTCTCCAGCGCCGAGCCCTCGCCGCCGCCGAGCCGTCGGCCCAGGAGCTTGAAGAGAAGACCGGCAATGACGATGGCGCCGATGGTGACGGCCATGAGGATCGTGGCCAGCGCGTTGAGGGAGGGTGGTGGGGCCAGCCTGGCGCCCGAGTAGAGCCTGACGGGGATGGTCACCGAGTCGGCCCCGGCGACCAGGAACTGGCTGATGACGAAGTCGTCGATGGATATGGCGAAGACGATTGCGAACGACGCCAGCAGCGCCGGGGCAAGGAGGGGGAGCAGGACGCGTCTCATGGCCTCCCACGGTGTCGCCCCGAGATCCATCGCCGCTTCCTCGTAGTCCCTGCCAATGGCGAACAACCGTCCTCGGACGATGATCACGACGAACGAGATTGAGAAGGTGACGTGGCCCAGGAATTGAGCCCAGGTGCCGAAGGGGACGAAGTCGTAGAGGTTGTCGAAGACGAGGAAGAGGGCGACTCCCATGACGATCTCCGGTGTGACCAGGGGGATGAGCATCAGGAGGTTCGAGGGTCTGGCTCCACGACCCCGCCACCGTGCCAGACCGATGGCCAGCGCCACCCCGATCGGAGTGGCTACCAGCATCGTGAGCAGTGCGAGCCGGAGACTCTGGGCGAGGGCGAACCGCAGGGACTGGTCATAGAGCACCGACTCGGCCGCCTCGGGTGTCCCGACATACCATCGGGTCGCGAAGCCCTGCCACACACTGCGTGAGCGTCCGGCGTTGAATGAGAAGAGGATGGCGATACCCACCGGTATCAATGACCAGAGGACATACAGGGCGGTGACGAGGGGGAGGTATCGGGGCTTCCCCCAGGCATTGGTGAGGACGGAGGAGACGGAGCGGGTGGCGGTGCTCATCGCCTCGCCTCTTGGGTGGCCCGGTTGATCGTCCTGAGGTAGTAGACCATCAGGCCGGCGACGAAGATCATGAGGATGATCGTCAACGCCGCGCCCAACGATCCCTGGCTGGTCGTCTGGTTGAAGAACTGGTCGATGGTGTTGCCCAGCATCCGGGTGCGTGGAGACCCTGAGAGAAGGTTCGGCGTGTAGTAGTCGCCGAACATGGGGAGCATGATGATCACGAGGCCGCCGAGGACCCCGTTTCTGGACAATGGCCAGGTCACCCGCCAAAAGGTCTGGGAGCTGGAGGCCCCCAGGTCACGAGCGGCTTCGAGGGTGGCGTCGTCGATGCGATCCAGGGCGGCGAAGAGGGGGAGGATGAAGAACGGGATGTACCCGTAGACGAGGCCGAGGATGACCACCAGGTCATTCCCGGCCAGCCAGTTGGGAGGGTCCACGACACCAAACACGTTGATGAGGAGACTGTTCATCTGCCCATCGGGGCTGAGCAGGTTGACCCAAGACATCATCCGCATCAGATAGTTGATCCAGAAGGGCGCCAGGATCAGGATCAGCCACAACCACCGCCACCTTCCGGCCTTCCGCGCCACGAAGTAGGCCACCGGGTATCCGATGACCAGACAGAGCGCCGACGCGACGAAGACGTAGAGGATGGTGCGCAAGGCGATGACGCCGAGCTGGCCACCCAACAGGTCGGCGAAGGCCTCGGCGAATATGGTGGGATCCCAGTACAGAGGGTTCCACTCCGGGCTGGCCCGCTGGATCACCGGGTCGAGCTGGCCCATCGCCACTGCGAATATCGCATAGAAGGGGACAAGGAACAGCAGGATCAGCCACACCACCCCCGGGATGGCGAACCCCGGCCACATCCAGCGCCTCTGACCAACCGTGTCGTAGTCGGCGCCTGAGGCGAGGTTGGTCGGCATCTCGGGTCAAGTCACCCGATCAGCCACCGGAGCTGTATCTGGTCCACTGGTCGCTCCACAGGGTCTCGGTCTCGGCGTCGAGCGGGCCCTGCACCCATACGCTGTCCAGCTCGAAATCCCCGGGCACGACGAGCGCCGGCTCGAGATAGTCGGCCGCCCAACCCTCCGAGATCAGATACTCCGGAGTGAGGGTGTTCTGGGGCGGCTGGTATCCCACCCATGAGAAGTTGGTCAGTGCGTTGTCCGCGTCCAGCATGAAGTCGATGAACATGTGGGCCAGCACCGGGTGCTCCGAGCCCTTGAGGACGGCCATGGTGTCGTTGGAGATCGGCCCGTTCACGGTCGAGCCCTCGCTCTTCGCCGGCCAGAGATAACGAGCCGTACCCAGGTCGTTGTTGTCCGGCCAGTAGTAGGCCGAGTTGACCAGGTCGCCGGACCAGGCGTGATGGATCGCGAAACGCCCCTCGGGGATGCCCGAGTAGGAGCCATCGATGCTGGGGCGAATGTCCGTGGCCTCGAGAGCTTCGAGGAGTGCGTCGCCGGCGGCCTCGAGGTCGGCCTCGGTGGCTTGAGAGGGGTCGGCGACGCCGTTGCGGAACAACGCCATGGCGATGGTGTCTGTGAACGAGTCGAGCACACCCATCTGGCCCCGATACTTCGGGTTCCAGAAGATCTCCCAGGGGTTGGCCAATCCTTCGAGGTCGGCGGCATCCATCAGATCGATGCGGTACCCGATTCCCGTGCTGTAGAGCACATATGGGGCGGTGTAACGCGACCCCCGGTCGTAGTAGGGGTCGGCCAGTTGTGGCCAGACGTTGGCGGCGAGATTGGGGAGGTAGTCATGATTCAGCGGTTGGACGAACTGCGCGGCCACCGCAACGGGCACACGCTGGCTGGTGGGGAACCAGACGTCGTACTGCACCTCGCCCGAGGCGAGGGCGGCGAGCGCCACTTCCTCGTTGAGGAATGTCGTCTCCTGGATCTCGACACCAAGCGCGTCGGAGGCGAGGGGGATTATCTCGGGGTTGATGTAGTCCTCCCAGTTGTAGAGGAGGAGTGGGCCGGCCTCGGGGGGGAGACCCGACTCGATCGCCGGGTTGTCGTCGAAGAGGGGCTGTTCCACCGGGCTGGCCGGTGTCCCGATTATCAGGTCGGCGGTCTCCCCGGACTCGCGTCGGAGACAAGCCGCCAGGAAGCCCGGTAGGGCGGCACTGGTGACACCGAGCAACGTCGCACGTTGCAGAAAGTCCCGACGGGTGTACACCTGACGACGTCCACGGTTCCAGTTCTGACGGGGGTGATATGTCACGCGCTCCTCCTCTGACGCCCCGATCCTAAACGACGGTTCAAACCGCCGTCCGGTCAAATGCCACTCTTCAACATCATTCGAGTGAAGGACCGGGCGACCGCGCTCATCCGGTTGGTGTCGATCGTCGGGTCGCCCAGCATGGCCGCTATGGCCAGGCCGTCGAGCATGGCGGCGAGCTGTATCGAGAAGTCCTTGGCGTCGACCTGGGCGAACTCACCGCTGGCGATCCCATCCTCCACTATGGAGACGATTTGGTCACGCCACGCCTCGTCGAGACGTGCCCTCGCCTCGGCAAGGGTCTGGTCGTGGCGGGCCATCTCCCAGGTCGCCGGCCAGAGCGCCCAGGTGTCGGGGACCCCGACGGCGTCGGCGTGACCCGGACAGCTCTCTTCGATGAGGATGACCAGCCGGTCCTCGGCGGTGCGTGCCTTCTCCAGCCTGCCCCTCACTCGCTCGTAGAACAGCCGGTCGAGATGCATCATCGCCTCGGAGAGGAGGGTCGCCTTGGTGGGGAAGTAGTAGAGGATCAGGGCCGGGCTCACCCCGAGCACATCGGCGACGTCGGAGATTCGGGTCTCGCAGAGTCCACGCTCGGCGATGGCGACAGCCGCGGCGGACAGGATGTCGTTTCGTCTCGTCTCCGACATCTTGGGTCGGGGGCTCATCGGCTGATGATGCCACACAGCTGTGGTTGACAGTACGCTGAACGGCGGTTCAGGATTCTGGTGACACACTCACTCGCCCCCATGCTTCGAGCCCGGTCCGTGGCCGTGGTCGGCGCCACGGAGCGCCCCGGCTCGGTCGGGTCCGAGACGATGCGTCAGCTCGCAATCGGGGGCTATGAGGGGGAGGTGTATCCGGTGAACCCCGGCTACGAGACCGTCGCCGGGCTGCCCGCGCACCGCAGCCTCGAGGACGTCAACACGCCGATGGACCACGTCGTGCTCGCAGTGGGCAACGAGCATCTCGAGGCAGAGATGGAGAAGGTGGTGGCCACCGGGGCTCGCTCGGTGACCATATTCGCTTCATGTCACGGGACCGGCGCCGAGGGGAGGCCGTTGCGGGAGCGGGTCACCGATCTCGCCGAGAAGGGTGAGTTGCCCATCTGCGGTGGGAATGGGATGGGCTTTCTCAACGTGGAGACCTCGCTGCGCGTGTGCGGGTTCTACCAGCCGCCGGGGCTGCTCCCCGGTGGGATCACCTTCCTCAGCCACTCCGGCTCGATGTTCTCGGCGATGCTCCACAACAGAAGGGATCTCAGGTTCAACCTCGTGGTGTCCACCGGTCTGGAGCTGAACACGACCATGGACCGCTATCTCGACTGGGCGCTCGACCTGGAGAGCACACGGGCGGTGGCGCTCTTCATCGAGACCGTTCGCGATCCCGCCGCCTTCCGGGCGTCGCTGGCCAGGGCGGAGAAGATCGGGATCCCGGTGGTTGCGCTCAAGGTCGGGACCAGTGGCCGGGCCCGTCAGGCCGTGATCACCCACAGCGGCGCCCTTGCCGGCGAGGAGGCCGTCTACGACGCCCTGTTCGAGGCTCATGGGGTGCACCGGGTGCGGACAATGGACGAGATGGCCGACACCCTGGAGCTCCTCACCAGAGGGGGCCGGAGGGCGACCGCTCCGGGTCTGGCCGCTCTCGGCGACTCGGGTGGGGAGAGGGTGCTCCTCATCGACACCGCGGAGAAGGTGGGGGTGCCCTTGCCCGAGGTCGGAGTGGCGACGAGACACAGGTTGGGCGTGGTCCTCGACCCCGGTCTCGACCCGGAGAACCCGGTCGACGCCTGGGGGACCGGCCGCGAGGCCACCGCGGTCTTCGTCGAGGTCATCAGGGCTCTGGCCGACGACCCCGGGATGGGGGCGGTGGCCTTCGTTGTCGACCTCACCACCGAGGAGAAGTTGGAGGACGCCTACAGCGCTGCGGCCATCGAGGCGGCGTCCGCCACCACCAAGCCGGTGATGGTGATCGCCAACCTCTCGACGACGGTCGATCCGCTTCAGGCGAGGACACTGAGGGAGGGGGGGATCCCTGTCCTCGAGGGGACCGAGACCGCCCTACGTGCGGTGCGACACCTCCTCGACCGTCACCATCGTTCCACCCGGCCGGAACCGGAGCCGCGTCTCAGCGAGCCGGGACGGCCCGTCGGCGACGTCTGGTCGCTACTCGACGCCTATGGCATCGCCAACGCACGACCACACCTGGCCCACACCGAGGAGGAAGCCGTCCGTTTGGGCAAGACCATCGGCTACCCGTTGGTCATGAAGACCACCGCGGCCGCCCACAAGACCGAGGTCTCCGGGGTCAAGGTGGGCATCGGCGCCGAGCCCGAGCTCAGGTCGGTCTTCTGGGAGATGACCGAACGTCTCGGGCCGCCGGTGGCCATCGCTCCACAGGTCCCCGCCGGTGTGGAGATGGCGGTTGGGGTGGTGGACGATCCCCAGTTCGGCCCGGCGGTCGTGGTGTCGGCCGGGGGCACCCTCATCGAGCTCCTCGCCGACCGCGTCGTCCTCTTGCCCCCGCTGGACCGGCATCGGGTGCGGGCGGCGGTCGACCGTCTCCGCGTGCGGCCGCTGCTCGACGGCTACCGAGGTGAGCCGCCTGCCGACGTCGACCGCCTCGTCGACCTGGTGGTCCGTATATCCGAGCTGGCGATCGACAACAGAGATGTCCTCGGCTCGCTCGACCTCAATCCGGTCATCTGTGGCCCGGATGGGGCGGTGGCCGTGGACGCCCTGATGGTGCGGTCATGAGCCAGGTCATGACCGAGGACGTCGACGGGGTGAGACGTCTCGTGTTGAACCGCCCGGACAAGCTCAACGCCCTCTCCGCCGAGCTGGTGGACACCTTGTCCCGGCGCATCCTCGAGACGGCGGACGACTCCGAGGTCCGGGTGGTCGTCATCGCCGGCGCCGGCCGGTCCTTCTGTGCCGGCTACGACCTGACGGAAGGAGACGACGACCCGGCAACGACCCTCCAGAGGAGCCTCGATCGTCTTCTCGAAGTGTTCGACCTTCCTCAGCCCGTGATCGCTGAGGTCCAAGGTCACTGTCTGGCCGGTGGTTGTGACCTGATGATGATGTGTGATCTCGCCGTCGCCGCAGACGATGCGGTGTTCGCTCAGCCCGAGATCCGGTTCGGGGCGGCGATTGTCGCCCACGTCATGCCGTGGCTGATCGGTGCCCGCCGCGCCAAGGAGCTGGTGCTGACCGGGGACCAGATCGATGCGGAGACTGCGTCTCGGATCGGATTGGTCAACCGAGTCGTCCCCAGGGACCGGCTCACCACAGAGACGATGGGTCTTGCGGCCAGGCTCGCCCTGGTGGACCCGAGGGTGATGCGCCTAACCAAGAGGGCGGTCAACCGCTCATGGGAGATCGCCGGGTTCCGCCAGGCCATTCGAGAGGGCGCCGACCTCGGCTCGACGGTCGAGACCGACCCGGCGCCGGAGCGGTCCGAGTTCGAGCGGATCCGAAGGGAGGCGGGTCTGGGGGAGGCCGTCAAGTGGAGGGACGAGAGGTACACGCCTTGAACGCCTACGTGCTCACGATGCGCTGCCCCGACCGGCCCGGGATCGTCAATAGGGTGACGGGCGCCCTCCTCAAGGTGGGGGGCAACATCACCGAGAGCGCCCAGTTCGGTGATCCCGACACAGCAACCTTCGCATTGCGCACGGTCTTCGACTCCGCGGAGCTGCACGAGGTCGTGGAGTCGACAATGGAGGGGGTCGCCGACGAGCTCGACGCCGTGCTCAGGGTGCGGCCACTCGCTGCCCGGCAACGGGCCTTGATCATGGTGTCCCGTCATGAGCACTGTCTCCTCGATCTGCTCTTCCGACATCGGACCGGCGAGCTGGCGATCGAGATACCACTCGTGATGTCGAACCATCAGGACTGCCGCCCCCTGGCGACACAGTATGGGATCCCGTTCGAGCACGTGCCGGTGACACCTGAGACCCGGGATCACGCCGAGTCGCGCCTCCTCGACAGGGTGGATGAGCTCGGTGTGGACTTCGTGGTGCTGGCCCGCTACATGCAGGTCTTGTCCAACCGGGTCTGTGACCGGCTCCCGGGCAGGATCATCAACATCCATCACTCGTTTCTCCCCGGGTTCAAGGGGTCACGCCCCTACCACCAGGCCCACGAACGAGGGGTGAAGCTGATCGGCGCCACCGCCCACTATGTGACGATGGATCTGGACGAGGGTCCGATCATCGATCAGGACGTGGCCCGGGTGACCCATGCCCAGTCGGCCGAGGAGATGGTCCGGATCGGGAGGGATGTCGAGCGGATCGTCCTCTCCAGGGCCGTCAGATATCACTCGGAGGACCGGGTGGTCCTGATCGGCTCGAAGACGGTCGTCTTCGCCTGACCCTTCCCCGATCCGCCTGTCCCACCGCCTCCCTCAGACGCCGGGCCTCGAGGGGTTTGAGCACGCAGTCGTCGGCGCCGGCACGTCTGGCGATGAACAGGTCAGCGCTCCGGTCGAGGAGGAGGACGAGCCTGGGTCTCGGGTCGAGGCTCTGTCGTATCTCCCGTATCACGGCCATCCCGCCCATCGAGCCAACCTGCATGTCCACGACGATCGTCCGTGGGCCATGTTGGGCAACGGCAGGAATCACCTGTCGCGGGTCGGTGATCACCACGATGTCCCAAGGCTCCGCGGCGAGGGCGGCGCGGACCTCGTTGACCACCCAGGGGACGTCGGCGATCACGAGGAGCGTGGACACTGTGTGCAGGGTAGACGCCGGCCGGATGGCCTCGCCGAGGAGCTCCACGGGGAGGTGGCCCACCCCGGCACCTAACCTCGTCGGACGTGAGACACCGTGTCCTGCTCCTCATGATCACCGGAGTGATCACCGGATTGACCCTGGTCTCATGCGCCGCCACCGATGGTGAGGGGATCGAGGTCGTCGACGTCAGCGGGCCGCTCGACGCCAGGGCGCTGGGCTTCATGACAGAGGCGATCCGCGACGCCGCCGAGGGCGATCGGACTCTGGTGCTGCTCCAGATCGACAGCCCGGCGGTCCTGGACGGGGGGGCCTATGACCGTCTCATGGCGCTCCTCGACAACCCTCCACTCCCGGTCGCAACCTGGGTGGGGCCGGCCCCGGCGGTGGCCTTCGGTGGTGCCCAGCTCATCGCCGAGTCGGTGTCAAACCGGGCGGTGGCGCCAGGCTCTGTATGGGGTCTGACCAACCCGGTGGTCCTCGGTGAGGACCGGGCGCCCGTGGACGGTCCCGACGATGTCCTTTCGGCTGAGCGCTGGCAGGGGATGGCCCTGGAGCCCACCCTTCGTCAGTACTTGCAGCGTCTCGATGGTGCTGTCTTCGTGACCTCGAGAGGCGAGGTGACGGTCAGAACCCTCACCGAAGTCGATGGCGGGGTGACCCTCGAGACGGTCACCTTCAGGAAAGCGGGCGTTGTCGACCGCTTCTTCCGGCTCGCAGTCCTGCCCGAGCCGGCGTTTTTCTTCCTCATCGTGGGTCTGACCGTGATCGTGTTCGAGTTCTATGCACTCGGTCCGGGTGTGGCCGCCTTCGTGGGTTCGGTGTCGGTCCTGCTCGGTGGTTGGGGTCTGATGACTTTGCCGACACGCTGGTGGGCGGTGGCTCTCGGCGGCGTCGGCATGCTCGTGCTCACCTGGGCTCACCAGCGTGGTGGTGGCCTTCTGGGACGGGTAGCGGGGACCGTCGCCTTGTTGGCCGCAGGGCTCTATCTGGTCGACGGTTCCCCCCAGATCGCGCCTCGTTGGTGGCTCGTGCTTCCCACTGTGATGGCAGTGCTGTTCTTCTACCTCCTCGCCATGCCCACCGTGCAGAAGGCACGTCTCTCCACGATGACGGTGGGTCGAGACCGTCTCGTCGGGATGTGGGGAGTTGCCACCGTCGACTTCGACCCGAACGGGATAGTCGAGGTGGCCGGAGCGCGGTGGAGGGCCACCGCCCACCGGGAGGCGGGTCTCACCGCGGGTAGCGAGATCGTGGTGACCGGGGTCGACGGGCTGTACCTCGAAGTCGAGGGTCGCGAAACATAAAACTGGCGCTGCACGGGATTAACCCTTGCCCGATGGGCGCGGCGTGGGTAGTTTCCTGCCGGTTTGTCGCCGTAAGCGGGAGGAGCAGGTTGTCCCACAAGGATGATTGGCAGCTGCGGGCG
>JAKEHF010000125.1 GCA_022615295.1 Actinomycetota bacterium
TCGGCCCCTGTAAGGTCGCCTCCCTCGAGGAGATAGTGACCCTCGCGATGGATCTCGGTGGCGGCGACGTCGAGTGCCAGGGCGACCTCCTCGCCCAGCTCGTAGCCCGCCTCGTCGATCGCCTCCACCAGCAGCTCGAGGGCCGCCTCGTTGGTGGCGAGGTCGGGGGCAAATCCACCCTCGTCCCCGACGTTGGTAGACAGGCCCCGACCCGCCAGGACCTTTCTCAGGGCGTGATAGGTCTCGACGCCGGCCCTCAGGGCCTCTGAGAAGGAACCGAGACCGGCTGGGACCAGCATGAACTCCTGGATGTCGACCGAGTTGGCGGCATGGGCCCCCCCGTTGAGCACATTGAGACAAGGCACCGGGAGCAGTCGGGCAGAGGGCCCGCCGAGATAACGGAACAGGGGGAGACCGACGCTGGCCGCGGCTGCCCGCGCCGTCGCCAGGGAGACGGCGAGGATGGCATTGGCTCCGAGACGCGACTTGTCGATGGTGGCGTCCAGGTCACAGAGGAGCAGGTCGATCTCCTCCTGGCGGGTGGCGTCCCGGCCAACCAGCTCCGGGGCGATCGTGTCGTTGATGTTGGCGACCGCCCCTCGCACACCGCGACCCATCCACCGCTCACCCCCGTCGCGCAGCTCCACCATCTCGTGGGATCCCGTGGAGGCCCCGGAGGGGACGATGGCGCGGCCAAACCCGGTCATGGTCTCGACTTCGGCCTCGACGGTCGGGTTGCCCCGGGAGTCGAGCACCTGTCGGGCGTGGACTCGCTCGATCGTGGCGCTGAGCATGTGTCTATCTGACCGCTGGCCGGCCCAACCTACCACTGGTGGAATGGGGTTCCGGGCACCTCAATCCTTGGCCCTCTCCCAACGTGCGTTCATCTCGTCGAGACCAAGACCCACGAGTGGCCCCTCCTTCTCCATCCGGCGGAAACGTGTCTCGAAACGATCGTTGGCCCTTTGCAGGGCGATCTCGGGGTCCAAGCCGAGGTGACGACCCACATTGACCACGGTGAACAACAGATCGCCCAACTCGGTCTCCACGTCGCCGACGCCATCCAACGCGGCTGTCAGCTCGTCGGTCTCCTCGACGACCTTGGCCACCACTTCGGCGGCCCGCTCCCAGTCGAAGCCGACCTTGGCGGCGCGGTTCTGGACCTTGGAGGCACGATGCAGGGCGGACATCCCTGTGGGGACCCCGTCGAGGATGGAGGCTTGGCTGTCGCCGACGCGTTCCGCCTCCTTGATCAGGTCCCAACGTCGTTTCACCTCGGCGGCCGTGCCGGCCTCGACGTCGCCGAAGACGTGGGGATGGCGTCGCACGAGCTTGCTACGGAGGGTCTCGGCAACGTCGTCGATCTCGAAGACCCCGCGGGACCCGGCGATGGTGGTGTGAAAGAGGATCTGGAGGAGGAGGTCGCCGAGCTCGTCCTCCACTGCGGCATAGGCCATCGGGTCGGGGTCTGCTTCGGTGAGGCGGCTCAGCGCTTCCACCAGCTCGAAAGTCTCCTCCACCAGGTTCTTCACCAGGCTGTGGTGCGTCTGCTCACGGTCCCACGGGCACTCCACATAGAGCCGGCGCATGGTGTGGATCGCCCCGACCAACCCACCGGGCTCGGTGTCGACGAAGATCGAGGTCCTATTGCCGGCCAGACCTGGGTCGATGTCGTCGACCCCTACGGTGACCACCCTGGCATCTGCAGACCAGAGGTCGACTGCCAAGGTCACCGGCGCCGTCTCGTCGAGCACACGGGAGAGCCTGGCGGCAACGTCGGCGAGGACCTCGGGGCGGTCGAGATGGCCGATCACCGTCGGCTTGTCGATCACCAGCGGGTCGGGGAGCCGATGGCCGTTGAGCACCTGTAGCCCCCGGTCCAACGGGTCATAGCCGACCTCGAGGCACAACGCGTCGACGAACGACGGCGAGGCCAAGATCTCGACATCGAGACCCCGGGCCAGCATCTCCCTCACTGCGAACTCCCCGATGAGAGGGCTCCCGGGCACGGCATATACGACCGGCCCCGTCACCGCGGCGGCGGCCACCCGATCGACGATTGCGGTGTAGACGGCTTCGTAGGTCTCCGCCGAGTAGAGATCGTCACAAGTGACGATGTCGCGGGACGCGGCGAGCTGGGCCGCAGCCGGATGATCGACCGTCCTGACGATGACGTTGCGGTCGGGGTCTGCCAACACATCACGCACCGGCGCCGGGACCCGGTCGAGGTCGCCGGGGCCGAGACCGACGACCAGGATCACTCGGCCGGTGGGATCACCGCGGGCGGCTCGGTCTGCCAAGTCCCGAAGCGCTCCACGACCTCGACATCGGCTGCCAGGATGAGCTCGAGGACCCAGGCGTCGATCTCACCGGCGACGGCCTGCTCGACGAGACCGTCGGTCAGCTCCTCCTCGGTGGGCAGCTCCTCCGCCGTGGGCTCGGTGCGGCCGGTGACGAGCATGACATGGAACCCGAAGGTCGTCTCCACGGGAGTGTCGAGCACCTCGCCGATCGGGGCGGTGAGGCTGGCGTCCCGGAACTGGTCGACGTACTGGGCAGGAGAGCCACAACCGAGGTCGCCACCATTGGCTGCGCTCCCCGGGTCCTTGGAAAGCTCGGCGGCGATCGTGGCGAACTCCTCCCCGGCGTCAAGACGGTCGAGCACGTCCAAAGCCTCGGTCTCGGCGGCGGTGCGTGCCGTCTCCAGCTCCTCACCGGTGAGACCCGACAACTCCCCGAGCAGGATGTGGGAGACACAGACCTCGGTGCCGGCGAGGATGGCGTTGTCCATGGCCTCGTCGATCTCCTCCTGCGTGGGCTGGGCTGCGTCCACTGTGAGGATGTCGCCGAGGGCGGCGGTGATCAGCTGCTGCCGGGCGAACTCGAATAGGAACGACTCGGTGACCCCACGCGTCGCGGTGAAGTCCTCCCGAGTCTCTCCCTCGACGGAGAACTCCTCGTAGATCCGGTCGGCCTCGGCCCGGATCTCCTCCTCGGTGAACTCCAGGCCGTACTCCTCCAGCGCCGACTGCTCGATCACCTCCCACTGGATCAGAAACCCGAGGAACTGGGCGAACTGGTCCTTGGTGATGGTCCCCTCCTCGATCAGGATCAGACCTTCGACATCGCCCACCGTGATGTCGCTGCCATTGACCGTGGCCGCGGTGGCGCCAAGACCGCCGCCACAGGCGGCGAGGGCGAATGCGGACACGATCAGCAGCACCGGGAGCTTCTTCACGGGATGATCCTTCCGGACGGGGGGAACAGACGGATAGTAGGTGGGCCTGGGTCGTAGGGGAAGGTCAGTCGAGGGGCCACATCGCCCTCATGAAGTCGATGAGACCCGGTATGAGCGGCTCCGGCGCCGGGATGAACACCAGCCCCTCGGCCGCCCTGAGCACCGAACGGGGTTGGAGACGAGCCAGCCTGACCTCCTCGGAGGGCCTCAGGTCCACCGGGCCCATCCTGATCTCGTGTCTCAGCTTGACCACCTCGTCGAGGCCGACACGGATCGCCTCGGCGCGGAGACGGGCCAGGGCGAGGAGGGCCTCGGCCTCGGTGGGGAGCCGTCCGAATCTGTCCACCCACTCCGAAGCGACATCATCCACGTCCTCGTTCGTGACAGCCGCGGCGAGACGCCGATACGCCTCCAAACGCAGCTCATGGTCCGAGATGTAGCTCTCCGGCATGTGGGCGTCGACCGGGAGATCGATGCGGACCTCCGGTGGCGTCGTCTCGGAGACCGGACGCCCCTCCATCTCCGCAACCGCCTCCGCCACGAGCTCGGCATAGAGGTCGAAGCCGACCGCGGCGATGTGGCCGCTCTGCACCTCACCCAGGATCGAGCCGGCACCCCTTATTTCCAGGTCGCGAAGGGCCAGCTGGAACCCCGACCCGAGGTCCGTCGCCTCGCCGACGGCCTCGAGCCGCCGATGAGCCTCCTCGGTGAGGGTCTGGTCGGGTGGGTGGAACAGATAGGCGTAGGCCCTCTGGCTGGAGCGCCCCACCCTCCCCCGAAGCTGGTAGAGCTGGGCCAGACCGAGGAGATCGGCCCGCTCCACGATCAGGGTGTTGACGCTGGGCAGGTCGAGCCCGGCCTCGATGATGGTGGTGGCCACCAACACGTCGTACTCGCGGTTCCAGAAGTCGATCATCACCTGCTCGAGCTGACCCTCGGACATCTGGCCGTGGGCGGTGACATACCTGGCGTCGGGCACCAGCTCGCGTAGACGGGCCAGCGCGGCGTCCATGGAGCGGACCCGGTTGTGGACGTAGAAGACCTGGCCCTCGCGCAGCAGCTCCCGCCGGATCGCAGCCGACACCGCCTGCTCGTCGTATGGCCCGACATAGGTGAGTATCGGATGACGGTCCTCGGGTGGGGTCCGGATGTGGGAGACGTCCCTGATCCCGGTCAGGGCCATCTCCAAGGTCCTCGGGATCGGGGTCGCCGTCAGGGTGAGGACGTCGACGCCCACCCGCAGCCTCTTGATGGCGTCCTTGGCCGACACGCCAAAACGCTGCTCCTCGTCGACGACGAGAAGACCAAGGTCCTTGAAGACGACGTCGTCGGAGAGAAGACGGTGGGTGCCGATGACGACATCGACCGAACCCCTGGCCAGACCGGCCACCACCTTCGCCTGCTGACGCTGGGTAAGGAACCGGGAGAGGACCTCAACACGGACCGGATAGGGGGCGAATCGCTCCGAGAATGTCTGATGATGCTGTTGGGCGAGGAGTGTGGTCGGACAGAGGACGGCCGCCTGACGGCCGTCCTGCACCGCCTTGAAGGCTGCCCGGATCGCCACCTCTGTCTTGCCAAACCCGACATCGCCGAAGATGAGACGGTCCATCGGCCCGGCCTCTTCCATGTCGGCCTTGACGTCGGCGACCGAGCTGAGCTGATCCGGGGTCTCCTCGTAGGGGAACGTCGCCTCCATCTCCGTCTGCCACGGGGTGTCGGGCCCGAAGCGATGACCCTCCGCCGCGGCCCTCAGCCGGTGGAGGGTGACGACCTCGGCGGCGACGGCCGCCACCGCCTTGCGCACCCTGTCCTTCTGCTCGGTCCAGTCACGGCCGCCCATCCGTGACACCCGTGGGGTCTCCCCTCCGGTGTACCTTCGCACCGAGGCGAGCTGGTCGACCGGGACGTAGAGCCGGTCGCCGGCGGCGTAGCCGATCACCAAGTAGTCCCGCTCGATCCCCACCATGGTTCGGGAGACCAGCCCCTCGAAGCGGCCTTCGTCGATTATGGTGCCGGACGGCATGGATTCTTGCCGTTGAAGGAGATCGCACGGTCCTTATTCGTCGAATCGCCGCGCGCCGGAGCGCGTGTCAACATCCGGGAGGTGCTTAGGGAGGGGCAAGAAATCACTGTACAGGTCGAGAAAGACGAGCGCGGTACCAAAGGTGCTTCGCTCAGCACCTTCATTAGTATTCCCGGACGCTATCTCGTATTGATGCCCAATAACCCGCGGGCCGGGGGTGTCTCGCGGCAGATCGAAGGCCTGGAACGCGAGGAGGCGCGGGACGCCATGAGTGGCCTCAATATCCCCGAAAGCATGGGACTTATCCTCCGCACCGCCGGTATGGGCAAGGCGGCCGAGGAGTTGCAGTGGGACCTCGACTATCTGCTGCACTTGTGGAGCGCGATCGAGGAGGCATCGAAAGACCGCCCGGCCCCCTTTCTGATTTACCAGGATCGCGATGTGATTATCCGCGCGATCCGCGATTACCTGCGTAATGACATCGCCGAGATCCTCATCGACGACCCGGGCCTATGTGAAAAGGCGCGCGATTTCATGCAGCA
>JAKEHF010000002.1 GCA_022615295.1 Actinomycetota bacterium
CATGACGGTCTCATACCCGGCGTCCCGCAGGGCGAAGCTGGCATGGACGCAGCAGTAGTCGAACTCGATCCCCTGACCTATGCGGTTGGGTCCCGAGCCGAGGACGACGACGCGTGGCCTTTCTGCCGGAACCACCTCGCTCTCGTCCTCGTAGGTCCCATACATGTAGGGCGTCGTGGCCGAGAACTCCGCTGCACAGGTGTCCACCGTCTTGAAGGTGGTCCGCAAGCCGGCATCGAGCCGTCTCCGTCTCACCTCCTCCTCCCCCACGCCCCAAAGGTGCGCGATCTGACGGTCGGAGAAACCGAGCCGCTTCGCCTCCTCCAAAGCCGCTTCGTCGCTCGCGACACGTTTCCTCATCTCGACGATGACCGCCATCTGGCCGACGAACCACGGGTCATACCCGGCCATGGCCGCCACTACGTCGATTCTCCACCCCCTCCGCAGTGCTTCGGCCACCGCGAAGACGCGGTCGGGTCGGGGGACGGCGACCAGATCGGCGAGACGGTCATCATCGACGCCCAGCAAGGTGGTCTCACCGGGATCGGCGTTGAGCCCCGCTCTCCCGTTCTCCAAACTGCGCAGCGCCTTCTGCAGGGCCTCGGGGAAGGTACGCCCGATCGCCATGACCTCGCCGACGCTCCGCATCGAGGTGCCGAGAATCGTCGTGGCCGAGGGGAACTTGGCGAAGTCGAATCTGGGGACCTTGACGACCACGTAGTCGAGCGCAGGCTCGAAACAGGCCGGGGTGGCCCCGGTGATGTCGTTGACGATCTCGTCGAGTGTGAAGCCCACGGCGAGCAGGGCGGCGATCTTGGCGATCGGGAAACCGGTCGCCTTGGAGGCCAGAGCCGAGGACCGTGACACCCGGGGGTTCATCTCGATCACGAGACGACGCCCGGTAGATGGGTCGACGGCAAACTGGACATTCGATCCACCTGTGGCCACGCCGATCGCCTCCAGCACCCTGATCCCATCGTCACGCATCTCCTGGTACTCACGATCGGAGAGGGTCTGGATCGGGGCGACGGTGATGGAGTCCCCGGTGTGGACCCCCATCGGGTCCAGGTTCTCGATCGAGCAGACGATCACCGCGTTGCCCGACCCGTCACGCATCACCTCGAGCTCGTACTCCTTCCAGCCCACCACCGACTCCTCGACGAGGATCTCCCCGACCGGAGACGTCGCCAGACCCCGCATGGCCACCGGAACCAGCTCCTCGGGGCTCGTGGCTATCCCGGTCCCGCCGCCACCGAGGATGAAGGAGGGTCTGACCATCACCGGATAGCCAACCTCGGCGGCGATGGCCAGCGCGTCGCTCACCGACTTCACATAGCCGGCTCGGGGAACCTCGAGCCCTATGGACTCCATTGTCTCCTTGAACCTCCCCCGGTCCTCCGCCCGCTCGATGGCTTCGAGACCGGCGCCGATCATCTCCACCGAGTAGCAGTCGAGCACTCCGCGACGTGCCAACTCGACTCCGACGTTGAGAGCGGTCTGGCCACCGAGTGTGGCGAGGAGAGCGTCCGGTCGTTCCCGTGCGATGATCTCGGCGACCGCGTCGGGCGTGATCGGCTCGACATACGTGGCGTCGGCGAACTCGGGATCAGTCATGATCGTCGCCGGGTTGGAGTTGACCAGCACGACCCGGTAACCAAGGTCCCGGAGCACCTTGGCCGCCTGTGTCCCGGAGTAGTCGAACTCGCATGCCTGGCCTATGACGATCGGCCCCGATCCGATGAGCAGGATCGATCGGAGATCAGTCCGCCCCGGCATCGTCACCCCCCTCCATGAGCCTGGCGAACCGGTCGAAGAGCCCAAGTGCGTCTCGCGGCCCCGGAGCGGCCTCGGGGTGGTACTGCACCGAGAAGGCGGGGATCTCCACGAGCCGCATCCCCTCCAGGGTCCCGTCGTTGAGATTCTGATGGGTGGTGACGATCTCCCCGTAGACGGAGTCGACACGCTCGGGGAGAAGGGAGACGTCGACGAGACCGCTCCTGGGTGGCGGCCTGTCGCCGGTGAGTGACCACAGGTCCACGGCGAACCCGTGGTTCTGGGAGGTGATCTCCACCCGGCCATCGTCGAGCCGTCGCACCGGGTGGTTGCCGCCGTGATGCCCAAAGGGGAGCTTGAAGGTCCGGCCCCCCACCGCCAGGCCCAGCACCTGATGACCGAGACAGATCCCGAACAGAGGGACCTTCCCCAGCAACCCCTGGACCGTCTCCACCACCCCTGTCAGGGGCTCCGGGTCCCCCGGGCCGTTGGAGAGGAAGACACCGCTGGGAGAGTGGCCCAGGACCTTCTCGGCCGTGGCCCAGGCGGGCAGGACGACCACGTCGTAGCCACGCATCGTCAGGTTGCCGAGGATGTCCCTCTTCACCCCGAGGTCGATGGCCACCACGAGACCCCCGCTCCGCGGGTCCGGGCTCTCCACACGGTATGGCTCCGGGGTGGTCACAACAGAGGCGAGGTCCTGACCCGTCATCCGAGGGGCAGCGGCCGCCAAGGTCTTCAGCTCCCTTTCGTCCGCACCGGAGCCCATGGCCACCGGCATCGCCCCACGGTCGCGTATGTGTCTCGTCAGACGCCGGGTATCGACGTCGGTCAGAGCCACCACGTCGTGCTCCCTCAGATACTCGGTGAGACCGCCGTCGGCCCTCCAGCTGGAAGGGTGCCCTGTCATGGCACGGGTCACCAGCCCACTGACCGCCGGCACCGTGGACTGGGTGTCCTCGATTGTGACCCCATAGTTCCCGATGTGTGAGGAGGTCATGACGACCACCTGACCCTTGTAAGAGGGGTCGGTGATGATCTCGGTGTACCCCGTCATGGCCGTGTTGAACACCGCCTCACCGACCGTCACCCCGGGGCTTCCCACGGACCGGCCCCTGAACAGCTCACCGTCGGCGGTCACCAGCATGGCGTCTCTCATCCGACCCCCTCCAGCTGATGAGTGACGACCCCCTCGTGGATCGTGACCACCGCCCTCCCCGGCATCCTCCGTCCGGTGAACGGGCTGTTGGTGGACTTGGAGAGGTACCCCCCGGCACGCCACTCGACATCGGGGTCGAACACGACCAGGTTGGAGGGTGCACCGGGGCCGACCGGCTGGCCGTGTCTGGTCAGCCCGGCGATATCTGCG
>JAKEHF010000126.1 GCA_022615295.1 Actinomycetota bacterium
CCCGCAACCTGGGGTTCCTGCTTCTCGCCCACGTGCGGGCGCGCAAGCTCGCCGAGCGCATCCAGCCCGACGATCCCGGCGGCGAGCGAGCTGTCGACCACCCGTTCGAGTCGCCGAGGTCCCATCGTCTGGGCGAGGTCGATGATGGTGCGGGAAGGGTTCGTGACGCGGAGGCTTTCGATGACGTCGATGTGCGTCGCGAGCAGGTCTGTGGACTGATGCACGACTACCCCTGGGAACTGGTGCGTGCTTCGATGAGACACGGTCAGCGAAGGTGGCGTCACGGGTAGGGGCCCCATCCCGTGGATCCGGCCGGCCGACTCGTGCGAGACGACTGCGTTCAGGACACGATGGGCGGCGCGCATCGTGAAGTCGGCTCGGGTAGCGCTACCCGGCAAGGCATACACGCCCCGAGTGATCCTGACGAAGATGCCGTCGCCGACACGACTGGCCAGCAATTTCCGGCTGACACCCAGCGCCGAGGCTTCCTGGAATGTGAAGACCCCCTCGTTACGACGGGCGAACTCGATGACGTCTGCAATGGTGCTCATGACGCCCAAGATGCCGAATTGGGGGTGCCGTGTGAACCCCGTTGAGCATTCTCGAGCGGGAAGGTACCCCCTGGGGGGCCGTATTACCTGAGGTTGCCATCCGAGAGGCTCAGCCGCTGCGAACCCACTATCGTTCGCCTGTCGGCGGGTGCCCCCTGCCGGCTCATCAACGAATCACGGAGGAAACAGCGTGAAACGCTACCTACGGGTTTTCGCGGTCTTGGGAGCCCTGGCGCTCGTCCTTGCGGCGTGTAGCCCGGCCGAGACCGAGTCAACCACGACCACGGCGGGACCGGGGACCACCCAGCCGCCGGCTGATACCACCACCACGGGTGCCCCCGGGACTACTGCCGGCCCGATCGGGGCGGGGCGCATGATCGGCATGGCCTTCGACATCGGCGGGCGTGGCGACCTCTCCTTCAACGACCTGGCCGCTCTCGCCTGGGACGACGGCATGGCCATGTACGGATACACCGGAGAGGAGCTCTCACCGGATGCCGGTGGCACCAACCGCGAGGAGAACCTGCGTCTTCTCGCCGAGACCGGCCACGAGCTGATCGTCGCCAACGGCTTCGCATTCGCCCAGAACGTGTGGCGGGTGGGTACGGAGAACCCCGAGGTGTTCTTCACCATCACCGACTCCTGCCCGCAGGACGACACCTTCGCCACCGTCGAGATGGACAACGTGCGTTGCATGCTGTTCGCCGAGGAGCAGGGCTCGTTCTTGGTCGGGGCGGCCGCCGCCCTCAAGTCCACGAGCGGGACCATCGGGTTCATCGGCGGCGTCCAGATCGGCCTGATCGAGAAGTTCCAGGCGGGCTTCGAGGCAGGTGCGCGTCATGTGAACCCCGACATCAACATCCTGCCCGCGGTCTATCTGACCCAGCCGCCGGACTTCAGCGGCTTCAGTGACTCGGTCAAGGGAAAGGAAGCGGCGCTGGCCCTCTACAACCAGGGCGCCGACGTCGTCTACCACGCCGCCGGTGGAGCCGGTCTGGGTCTGTTCCAGGCCGCCGCCGAGGCCTCGACGGACGACAACTTCCTGTGGGCCATCGGTGTCGACGCCGACCAGTACAACACTGTCGGTGACCCGGCCCTCCAGGAGCACATCCTGACCTCGATGCTGAAGCGGGTCGACGTTGCGGTGGGTCTCACAATCCAGGAGTTCCTCGAGGGGAACTTCACCCCTGGTGCGGTGATATTCGACCTCTCCGTCGACGGTGTCGGCTACGCCACGACCGGTGGCTTCGTCGATGACATCGCCGACCAGCTCGAAGAGCTCAAGGCGCAGATCATCTCCGGGGAGATCACGGTGCCGCAGACTCCGGGAGCCTGACAAAGCGGCTCCTGCTAGCTTGCGCCGGGCTCAGGTCCCACCTGGGCCCGGCGTTTGTTTGGACTGAGATGGCCCAGGAAGCTGCGATACATCTGAGCGGCGTCACCAAGCGATACCCGGGTGTGGTCGCCAATCGGGACGTCGAGCTGAAGGTGATGCCGGGCGAGGTCCACGCCGTCGTCGGGGAGAACGGTGCCGGCAAATCGACGCTGATGAAGATCATCTACGGCATGGTCCAGCCCGATTCCGGGACCATCGAGGTCGACGGTCGGGCGGTTCATTTCCGCTCTCCTAGGGAGGCCATCGAAGCGGGGATCGGCATGGTCCACCAGCATTTCATGCTGGCCGACAACTTCTCCGTCCTCGAGAACGTTATCCTCGGCTCGGAGCCGAAGAGCGGGGTGAGGATCGACTTCGACACCGCGGCCACCCAGATAACCGATCTCGGCAAGAGATACGGTCTTCCCCTCGATCCAGGCGAGAAAGTGGAGAGACTCTCGGTGGGGGAGCGACAGAGGGTCGAGATCATCAAGGTGTTGTATCGGGGGGCTCGCATCCTGATTCTCGACGAGCCGACAGCGGTCCTCGTCCCTCAAGAGGTGAGCGAGCTCTTCGACTCGATACGGGATTTGAAGAGACAAGGGGTGACCATCATCTTCATCTCCCACAAGCTCGACGAGGTCCTCGAGATCGCCGACACGATCACCGTGATGAGGGGTGGGCGGACCGTGGGGACCACCACCCCGGCTCAGGTCGACGCCAGGGAGCTGGCCGAGATGATGATCGGCTCCGAGCTGCCCTCGCCAGAGACAAGGGAGTCCACGGTCCAGGACCGGGTCCTTCTCGAGGTGAGCGGATTGTCCCTGGCCAACGATGTCGGTCGCGCACTGCTCAAGGACGTCTCGTTCAAGGTGCATGCCGGGGAGATCGTGGGGATCGCTGGCATCGAGGGCAATGGCCAGGCTCAGCTCGTCGACGCACTGATCGGACTCGAGGAGAATGCCACGGGGCGGATTGTCCTCGCCGGTGACGATCTGGTCGACAACGAGGCTCGTGACCGACGGGCAGCGGGGATGGGTCTCATCCCCGAGGACCGGCAACGACAGGGTCTGCTCCTCCCTTCACCGTTGTGGGAGAACGCCGCCCTCGGGCACCAGTACCGGAGACCGTTCGCCAGGGGGATCTGGATGGATCGGAGGGAGGGCCGGCGCCAGACCGAGGAGATCGTGCGGCGTTTCCGGGTGAAGACGCCAACGGTGGACGTTCCGGCGACGGCACTCTCCGGGGGGAACCAGCAGAAGCTGGTGGTGGGCAGGGAGATCACCGCCGAGCCGCTCGTCCTCATCGCCGCGCAGCCCACCCGTGGGATAGACGTGGGGGCCCAGGCGGCGGTCTGGGAGGAGCTGAAGCGGGCCAGAGCGGCGGGGCTGGGGATTCTCCTGCTCTCGGCCGACCTCGAGGAGCTCATCGGGCTCTCCGACACGATCCATGTCCTCTTCAAGGGCGAGTTCGTGGCTCGACTCGACCCGGCCCAGGTGACACCGGAGGACCTGGGCACCTATATGACCGGCGCGGCGAAGCAGGTGGCGGTGTGAGGGGCACCCGGTTCCTGACCTCCGTGGTGGCCCCCGCGATCGCCCTTCTCATCGCCTTCGTCCTCGCCGGTTTTGCCCTTCTCCTCGTCGACATCAACCCTCTCGATGCCTATCGGGAGATGTGGAACTTCGGGATCACCCCGGAATCCCTGATATCGGCGGTCAACCGTGCCGTGCCCCTCTTCGTCTCGGCGCTCGCCGTCGCCATCGGCTTCAAGATGGGTCTGTTCAACATCGGGGTCGAGGGCGCCTATCTACTGGCGGCCCTCCTCGCCGCCTATGTGGGCGCCCTCTACTCGATACCCGCCGTGCTCCACGTCGCCTCGATCCTCATCGTCGGGATGGTCGTGGGAGCCATCTGGAACGGACTGGCCGGTTGGTTGAAGGTGCGCAGGGGGGTCCACGAGGTCATCTCGACGATCATGCTCAACTTCATCGCCTTCAACCTCAGCGCCTACCTATTCATCGAGCATCTCAAAGCGGAGACCGGGGGGTTGACCACAGCTACCGACCTGATACCTGCCACGGGATGGATCCCCTCGCTGAACCCGATCCTGGTTGGGCTGGGCATGGAGCCCCGGGCCGGTTCCGAGCTGCACGGATTCCTGGTGATCGCGATCGTCCTTGGTGTCGGTTATCACCTCCTGGTCAACAGGAGCCGGTTCGGCTACGACCTCCGCGCCTCGGGGATCAACCCGGCGGCCGCACACGCCAGCGGGGTCAACCCGAAGCGGATGGTGATCTCGACGATGCTGATCTCGGGCTCGGTGGCCGGTCTGGTCGGGATGTCGGAGCTCCTCGGATTCCAGCACCAGTACGTCCAGGACTTCCCGGTCGGCTACGGCTTCAACGGGATCGCCGTGGCCCTACTCGGGAGGAACAACCCGGTCGGCATGGCTTTTGGCGCTCTCCTCTTCGGCTTCATGAACAGGGCGGCGCTCATCCTCGACCTGAGAGGGGTGCCCAGGGAGATCGTCACCATCATCCAGGGGCTGGTGGTGCTCACCGTCGTCATCGTCTACGAGATCATCTCCAGGTACGTCACCCGTCGCACCGTGGCCGCTGCGGCGAGAGCGGCGGCCATGCTCGAAGAGGAGACGGCGGCGGCATGACCACGGGCACCATCGACACCCTTCGCCGGCTGCCCCGCCTGACCCGTTATGCGATCTACGCCCTGGCCGGGATCCTCTTTCTCACGATCGCCGAGACGATCGCCGGCACTTCCGACCTGACCTCACGGGGCACCACCGGAGCCGCCCTCCGTCTGGCGATCCCCATCCTCCTCGCCGGTCTCGGTGGGTTGTACGCAGAGCGCTCCGGTGTCGTCAACATCGGTCTCGAGGGGATGATGATCGCCGGCACCTGGTTCTCGGCCTGGGCGAGCTGGCAATTCGGGCCGTGGCAGGGTCTGGTCCTCGGGGTGGCAGGTGGCGCCGCCTTCGGCGTTCTCCACGCCCTGGCCACGGTGACGTTCAACGTCGATCACATCGTCTCCGGCGTCGCCATCAACATCCTCGGTCTGGGGTCGATGCGGTTCCTCTCCTCCATCGTCTACACCCCGGACACCGGCGGATCGGTCATCCAGAGCCCTCCGGTGGCGGGAATCGGGAACGTAAGCCTCCCCGTGCTCGCCGGGGGCAGCTTTTTCGGGGCCGACACACCTGACCTCCTTGGGTCCATCGAGGACCAGGGGTGGTTCTTCGTCTCAGACCTCGCCGGCGTCCTGCGCGGGCTCACCGGGGAGATCAACTGGGTCAGTCTCCTCGCCCTGGCCCTGGTCCCGATAACGGCCTGGCTGTTGTGGAAGACGGCGTGGGGTCTTCGGTTGCGCTCCTGCGGGGAGGACCCTTGGGCCGCGGAGTCGCTGGGCATAACGGTGCGCTCGATGAAGTACATGGCCCTCGTCATCTCGGGGGCCCTCGCCGGGGCCGGTGGCGCCTTCCTGGTCCTGGTCCAGGCCGGGATCTATCGGGAGGGTATGACCGGAGGACGTGGGTTCATCGGTCTCGGGGCGATGATCTTCGGCAACTGGTTGCCGGCCGGGGTGCTCTCCGGATCCTTCGTGTTCGGCTTTGGCGACTCTCTCAGATTCCGCTCGGGGGACACGGTGCGCGCCTTCTTCCTCGCCGTAGCCATCGGTCTTGTGCTCGCCGGGGTCTACATGGTCACCCAGGGCCGGTGGAGACGGGCGGTTGCCGTCGGGGTGGCGGGAGTCGTCTTCGGTCTCTTCTATGTCTTGGTCACGCAGCCCCCAAACCAACTCCTCTCGGCGACTCCCTATCTGATCACCCTTCTCGTCCTGGCCTTTGCCTCACAGCGTCTGAGGATGCCCGCCGCGGACGGGGCCCGCTACATGAAGGGTGAGGCCCGCTAGACATCGATCCGATGTTCGACGCCTACAACGCCGCGTTCCTCGAAGACCCATACACGTTCTACAGGAAGCTGCAGGAGGAGAAACCGGTCTTCTGGGACTCCGAGTGGGGGCTCACCTTCTTTGCGGCGCACCGTGACGTGAGCGCCATCCTCAAGGACCGGGACCGTTTTGGGCGTGACTTCAGACACCGTCTCACCCCCGAGGAGGTCGACCCGGCCCTCCTCCGACGTATCTACCCTCCGCAATGGCCGACGTGGACCCAGTACATCAGGGAGTCCTTCATCGACCTGGAGCCGCCACGTCACACCCGGCTGCGCAAGCTGGTGTCGGCGGCCTTCACCCGCCGCTCGTCGGAGGTGTTCCGCCCCCGTCTGGAGGCGGCTGCGGACGCCATCCTCGACGAGGTTCTCGAGAAGGGGTCGGTCGAGGTGATCGATGAGTACGCCACACCGATCCCGGTGGCGATGATCGCCGATCTCATGGGCATCCCCCCCGAGGACCACCCCCA
>JAKEHF010000127.1 GCA_022615295.1 Actinomycetota bacterium
GCCATCCAGCCCGACGGATTGGGGCGAAGGGCGAAGCGCATGGTGGTGATGGACGTCGACTCGACCCTGATCCAGGAGGAGGTGGTCGACCTGCTGGCCCGGGAGGCCGGCGTCGGGGACGAGGTCGCCGAGCTCACCGCGGCGGCGATCGCGGGAGAGGTCGACTTCGAGACCTCGCTCCGGGAACGGGTTTCCCTGTTGGCGGGTCTGGGTGTCGACTCGCTGCCCAGGATCGCCTCGAATATCAGTCTCACCCCCGGGGCGAGGACGCTGATCCGCACTCTGAGACGGATGGGGGTCAAGACGGCCATCGTCTCCGCCGGGTTCACCCGCTTCACCACCGCCTTGGCCGACCAGCTCGGGATCGACTACTCATTGTCGAACACCCTCGACGTCAAGGACGGGGTGCTCACCGGTGGTCTAGTCGGCGAGTTCGTGGACGGCCCGAGAAAGGCCCGGTTCCTCGAGGAGATCGCGGCCGCCGAAGGAATCCCGCTCGATCAGGTGGTGGCCATCGGTGACGGTGCCAACGACCTCGACATGCTCGCGGTGGCCGGATTGAGCATCGCCTTCAACGCCAAGCCGGTGGTGGCCAGGACGGCGGAGGCTTCGATAACGGTGCCCTTCCTGGACGCCATCCTCTTCCTCCTTGGCATCCAACGGGAGCACATCGAGGCCGCCGACGCCCACGACCCCGACTTCGATCAGCCGCCCCTCATCATCATCCCGGGGATACCTCCCGCCTGAGGAGCCCGGTGGTGCCCGGAGTCACCAGTTGTGGTGGAAGAACTCACCACGTGGTCGGTCGACACGTTCGAAGGTGTGGGCACCGAAGAAGTCCCGCTGCGCCTGTATCAGGTTGGCGGGGAGACGCTCCGACCGCATCCCGTCGAAGTAGGCGAGTGCTGTGGAGTATGCGGGGACCGGTATCCCGGCGTCTATGGCGCCAGAGACCACACGTCGCCACGACCCCTCCGCCGAGCGGAGAGCCCCGATGAAGAAGGGGGCGAGGCTGAGATCGGTGAGATCCTTGTCCTCCCGGTAGGCGGCGGTTATCTCCTCGAGGAACACGGCGCGGATGATGCATCCCGCCCGCCACAGACCGGCCACCGACCCGGGGTCGATCTCCCACCCGTACTCCCCCGAGGCGGTCAGCATCAGACGGAAACCCTGGGTGTAGCTGACGATCTTCGATGCGTACAGCGCCGCCTCGACGTCGTCCAGGGCCACGTCCGCCATGCCGCCCACCGGTGTGTCGAACACCCGGGACATCTTCCGACGACGCACGGGGTCCGAGGAGACAATTCGGGCGTAGACCGCCTCGGCGACCAGGGCCGTGGGCTCGGCGAGGTCCATCGAGGCGACCACGGTCCATTTCCCGGTTCCCTTCTGACCGGCGGCGTCGAGGATCACATCGATCATGGGTCTTCCCTCTTCCGTGGCGCCGAGGATCTCGGCGGTTATCTCGACGAGATAGGAGCGGAGCCGCCCCTGGTTCCAGGTGGCGAACACCTCCCCGATCTCCGCGGGTCCCATGTCCATGCCACGGCGCAACAGGTCATAGGCCTCGGCGATGACCTGCATGTCCCCGTACTCGATCCCGTTGTGGACCATCTTGACGAAATGCCCGGCGCCGCCGGGACCGACCCAGTCACAGCATGGCTTCCCGTCCGGGGCGACCGCGGCGATCGAGGTGAGGATCGGCTCGACCACCGGCCATGCGGTGGGATCCCCCCCCGGCATCAGCGACGGCCCGTGACGGGCTCCTTCCTCACCGCCGGAGATCCCTACCCCAAGGAACCTGATCCCCTGAGTCGCCAACTCGGCGACCCGGCGGTCGGTGTCGGTGTACAGGGAGTTGCCTCCGTCGATGATGATGTCACCCTCGTCGAGCAGCGGGGCCAAGTCTCCGATGACTGCGTCCACCGGGGCCCCTGCCTTGACCATGAGGAGGATGACCCGTGGGCCGGCCAGGGCGGAGACAAACTCTTCGAGGGTCGAGGCGCCGACCACGCCCTTCGACCCGGCCTCGCCGGCGAGGAAGTCCTCGGTCACACCGATGGTCCTGTTGTAGACGGCCACCCGGTGGCCCGAGTCGGCCAGGTTGAGGGCCAGATTGGCTCCCATGACGGCGAGCCCGACCACACCGATGTCTGCCTTCACCCTATTGAGGCTATCGGTCTCGGCTCGAGGCTTTTAGCCTTGCCTCGGCTTGGACACGACACGTCTCGGAATCGACATCGGTGGAACCGGTATCAAGGCGGGTCTGGTCGACGTCGCCCTCGGCGAGCTGGTGGGTGACCGGGTGCGAGTCCGCACCCCGACCGAACCGGCGACGGTCATCGCCACCGTGGGGAAGCTGGTCGCCGAGATGGGCTACCAGGGCCCGATCGGAATCGGGTTCCCGTCGGTGATAAGGGACGGCCGGGTCTGGACCGCCAACAACATCGACCCCTCGTGGATCGGGCTCGAGGCGGTCTCACTCTTCTCCGAGGCCACCGGAACGGTGGTGAGGATGGTCAACGACGCCGATGCCGCCGCACTCTGTGAGGCCCGTTTCGGGGCCGCCAAGGGTGTAGACGGTGTCGTGCTCGTCGTCACCTTTGGCACCGGCATCGGATCCGGGCTCCTCAAGGACGGGGAGCTGGTGCCCAACGTCGAGGTGGGGATCCTCGAGCTCGACGGGCACATCCCGGCCGAGACCTACTTCTGCGGCAACTCCAAGGAGGACAAGAACCTCACCTGGAACCAGTGGGGGAACAGGGCCAACCGGTTCCTCGGTCATGTCGCCAGGGTCTTCAACCCGGCTCAGATCGTGGTAGGTGGTGGTCTGGTCAACCACTGGGACCAATGGCGGGATTGTCTCGATCCACGTCTCCCCGTCACGCCCGCAGCCCGCGGCAACAATGCCGGGCTGATCGGGGCCGCCACTCTGGTCGGCTAGCGGGCAAAGGCCGCGAAGCGCCCGACCTCCGCCGCCGGGACCCTGACATCGAGGATGGTGCCTGCCTCGTCGTGTTTCTCCTCGATGACCTCGCCGAGCCGGTGAGCGGCGGCCACCACATCGCCTCGGCTGTAGGGGATGGCCAGCGACACGACCACGAGCCGGGTGGCGAGCCGCTCGGCGATGGTCTCGAGCAGGGTGTCGAACCCGGTCCCTTCCTGGGCAGAGATCAGCAGCGCATCGGGGTACAGATTGCGGATCCTCTCCTGTTGGCTCTCGGACAGGGCATCGATCTTGTTGATCACCAGGAGCTCGGCGATGTCGGCAGCGCCGATCTCGGAGAGGACCTCCCGGACCGCGGCGATCTGACCGGCGACGTCGGGGTCGGTCCCGTCTACGAGGTGAAGGAGCAGGTCGGCCTCGGTGGCCTCGGCGAGGGTGGAGCGGAAGGACTCGACCAGCCCGTGGGGGAGACGGCGCACGAATCCGACGGTGTCGGCGAGGAGCACCAGCCGACGCCCGGGGAGTGCCAGCTTCCGCACTGTGGGGTCGAGGGTGGCGAAGAGCCGATCCTCCACGAGCACCTCGGCCTTGGTGAGAGAGTTGAGGAGCGTGGACTTCCCGGCGTTGGTGTAGCCGACTATCGACACCTGAGGCACCTGGTTTCGCCGTCTCTGCTTTCTTTGGGTCTCCCGATGCGAGGCGCTCGCCGCGAGCTGGCGCTCCAGCTTGGTGATCCGGGCCAGGATGCGACGACGGTCCGTCTCCAACTTGGTCTCACCGGGCCCCCTGTTGGCGATACCCACTCCGGCGCCCTGTTGGGAGAAGCTCTTGCCACGCCCACGGAGACGGGGGAGGTGATAGCGGAGCAGGGCAAGCTCCACCTGGATGGCCCCCACCTTCGACGTGGCGTGCTGGGCGAATATGTCGAGGATCACCGCCTCGCGATCGACCACGTCACACTCGAAGATCCTCATGAGGTTGCGCTGCTGGGCGGGGCTCAAGGCGTGGTCGAAGACCACCACGTCGATGTCCATGGCCTTCGCCATCACCGCCAGCTCGTCGGCCTTCCCCTTGCCTATGTAGGTGGCCGGGTCGATCACGTCTCTCCTCACGATCTCGGAGTCGACCGGGTCGGAGCCGGCGGTGTCGGTGAGCAGGGCGAGTTCGTCGAGGGAGCGTTCCTCGGCCTCCTGACTCATGCCGGGGAGGACCACCCCGACCAGAAGGGCGCGCTGGACCGCGACCTTGAGGTCGGTGACCGTGGCGGTGAGACGATGACGACGTCGGGAGGCGTGCTCTTGGGTCATCGGCCCCGATGTTGGCCGGATGGCCCGATGGATGACGGGGAATTGCTCAGAGGTACTGGCCCTCGTCGCCCACGTGGTCCTGTTCCTCTTCGGCGATGATCTGGGACTCCCTGACGGCGATGGCCGGCTTGCCCGAGGGTGGCCAGATGAAACGCCATGCCCCCGTGGGGACCGCCCAGAAGCGCTGCCCGGTCTCCACGTCGACCAGGGCCAGGGCGTCGTTCCCGTCCTTGGTGCCGATGGGCACCAGTAGCCCCGACCTGGTGGTCGACTCCTCGGGGGCGTGACCAACCCGCCACCCGCTCATCACCTTGTAACCGTTGTCGTGGAAGATCGGCACTTCCGTGTCCAGCATCAGGCGACATTCTCGCAGGCGGGGGGTCCAAAGACGACTCCCTTCCGGCCCGGGGTGCGCAGCGGTGGAATAGGGTTACGTGTCATGCGACCCGGTGGTGGCTTCTCTGAGGCCCTCGACTATCACGAGCGGCCGCGCCCGGGCAAGGTCGAGATCCGCTCCACAAAGCCCACCGCCACCCAGAGCGACCTGAGTCTCGCCTACACCCCGGGGGTGGCTGAGCCGTGTCTGGTGATCGCCGGAGAGCCGGATGCCGCCTTTCGCTACACGAATCGGGGAAACCTCGTGGCAGTGGTCTCCAACGGCACCGCCGTGCTCGGTCTCGGAAACATAGGGGCCCTCGCCGGGAAGCCGGTGATGGAGGGGAAGGCGGTCCTTTTCAAGCGGTTCGCAGACATCGACGTCTTCGATCTCGAGATCGACGCCACCGACCCCGACGACGTGATCCGGTTCTGCGAGATGCTCGCCCCCACCGTGGGCGGCATCAACCTCGAGGACATCAAGGCCCCCGAGTGTTTCTACATCGAGGAGACTTTGCGGCAGCGTCTCGACATCCCGGTTTTCCACGACGATCAGCACGGCACGGCGATCATCGGCGGAGCGGCGTTCATCAATGCGCTCGAGATCACCGGCCGCGATGTCGCCGACACCCGAGTCGTGGTGGCGGGGGCGGGGGCCGCCGGGGTGGCCTCGGCCCGGTTCCTAGTCGAGCTCGGGGTCGACCCGGGCAACATCACCATGACCGACTCAAGGGGTGTCCTCCACACCGGACGGGACGACCTGAACGCCGTCAAGATGGAGTGGGCCCGGGACACACCGGCCCGCACCGTCGAGGACGCAATGGTGGGAGCGGACGCCTTCATCGGGGTCTCCGTCGCCGGCACCGTCACCAAGGAGATGGTCCGGTCGATGGCCGCCGATCCGATCGTCTTCGCCTTGGCCAACCCCGACCCGGAGATCGGCTATGACGACGCCAAGGCGGCCCGTGACGACGTCATCATGGCGACGGGACGCAGCGACTTCCCCAACCAGGTCAACAACGTGCTCGGTTTCCCCTTCATCTTTCGGGGGGCCCTCGACGTCCGGGCCCGCGCCGTCTCCGAGGGGATGAAGGTGGCCGCGGCACATGCCCTGGCCAACCTGGCCCGTGAGCCGGTGCCCGACTCCGTGCTCAGGGCCTACGACCTGGAGCGTCTCGCCTTTGGCCCCGAGTATCTGATTCCCAAGCCCTTCGATCCCCGGGTCCTGTGGACGGTGGCGCCGGCGGTGGCTGCGGCGGCGATGCAGGAGAAGCTGGCTCGGGCCCCCATCGAGGACTTCGACGTCTACAAGGCCCAGCTCCAGACGCGTTTCCGGGCTTCCCACGCCCTGATCAACGCCATCACCAACCGGGCGATGGCGCAGCCAAAGCGGGTCGCTTATCCCCATGCCGACGACGTGAGGATCATCAGGGCGGCGCGACGCGTCGCTGACGAGGGAATCGCCCGGCCGATCCTGCTCGGCACGGCCCCGGTCATCGAGGAGCTCGCCGAGAACTATGGGATCAGCCTCGATGGCATGGACGTCGCCGACCCCAGATCACCGGGCTCGGAAGCCTCTCGCTATGCGTTGGTCCTCGAAGAGCTGCGTCGCAACCGCGGGATGAGTCTCCAGGATGCGCAGCGTCTGGTGACCGACTCCAACATGTACGCCTGTCTCATGGTGCGTGAAGGGGCGGCCGACGCCGTGCTCGGAGGGCTCTCGACGTTCTATCCCGAGACGATTCGTCCTGCTCTCCAGGTCCTCAAGGTGGAGGAGGGTCGGACCATCGTGTCGGCCGTCTATCTCGTGGTGGTTCGAGGGCAGCCCTTCTTCTTCACCGACTGTGCCGTCAATATCGAGCCCACTGCCACCCAGCTCGCCGAGATCGCCCTGGCCGCAACCCACACGGCACAGACCGTGTTCGACCGGGAGCCACGGGTGGGGTTCATCAGCTACTCCGACTTCGGATCTGCCGGGGGGGACGAGCCGGCCCGGGTGCGGAGGGCGGTGGAGCTCTTCCGTCAAGCGCGACCCGACATCCCGGTGGA
>JAKEHF010000128.1 GCA_022615295.1 Actinomycetota bacterium
CAGGCTCCCCAGTACTCCGGAGTCCTCAGGGGCGCCTTCGACGGTGACGGGCGGGGAGCCTTTGGCTTTGGGACCACCGGTGGCAAGCTCTGGCTGACCAGGGACAACGGGGACAGCTGGGAGGAGCTGCCCCACGCCTTCCCCCGGATCGGGGCGGTCAAGCTCCACGCATGACCAGCACCGTCAGACTGCCCAGGGTCCTGGCGATGACCGCCAACACCGACCTACGCCATGTTGTCAATGGCGACACGGTGGAGACGGCCCTGGAGAGCCTGTTCGGCCGCCAGCCCGGCCTACGCAGCCACCTCCTAGACGAGACAGGCGAGATCAGACCCCACGTCTCCGTCTTCGTCGATGGTCGTCAGGCAGCCCTGGTGACACCTGTCACCGACGGCTCCGAAATCTACGTGCTCCAGGCGGTGAGCGGGGGTTGAGGGCCCGCCGGCCGCTCCACCTCATCCCACGAAGCTCCCCGGCCGGGGCTGACACTCGGCGACGGTGCACCCCTCATCCCAGGGGAATCTGCCCATATCGTCGTCCCAGGTGACCTGGAGGACGGGAACAGAGTCGTTGCTCCGCCTCCGGTAGAAGCGATTTGCCACATGGACGATGTCGCCCGGGTTGGGGACCTCCTCGAGCACTACCCTTTGCAGGGAGTGATCGATCCCGATCACATGACCGGGAATCAGGTTCTCTCCGGCGGCGATCCTCCCGGCGAGAAGGTTGAGCAGCCACATGGCGTCGGGCGGGGAGACCCCGAATACGAGCAGTTCGGGATGACCCATCCCGAACAACCCGACGGTGTAGGCGAAAGGGGGGCCGGTGTCGCCGCCCCCGTCGCATCCGGGCACGTCGCAGAACCCGCCCCCGACATACTGGATCATCCAGCGATGACGACGCACCAACGTCGACAGCTGGGCTTCGGCCTGGTCCATCCAGGCCCTCGTCTTGGGATCCATCCCTGTCTCCTCTCCCCTCCAACCCGTTTCGGACGGTAGGGGCGGTGAGGGACAGGAAACGGTCGCGCGCCAAAGGGCCGGGCTAAATCAGCCCGCGGCCTCAGACCCGTCTTGGGGCCGACTCAGACCTTGATCGAGCGTGCTCCGAGATAGCTGAGCGCGAAGCCACCGTAGGCGAGAAGCGCTCCGAGCAGGTCGGGGAACTCGTTGAGCGTGTCGTCCGGGTAGCGCAGGTCGTAGATGAGCACCCACACCCCGAAGAGGGCCATGGAGTACCCCAGAACCTTCATCACCACCGGGACCCCACCGAACTTCTCGGCGGTCGCCGTGCGACCGAAGAAGATGAGGGCGGCGAGGGTGGGTAGGACGAGGCCGACGGTGTCGGGGAGGAAGTAATCCTCGAGGATGACACCAAAGATGATCTCCACTCCGATCAAGATCAGGGCTCCCAGGGCAACCATGCCCTGTGGTGCGGTGAAACCGGCCTTCTCCATGGCCGTCTTGGCATCCGATATGGCTCCTTGCATCGGGCTGGGCTCCGGGGTGGAACCGGTCTGACCCATGCTCTCTTCAGGCGGACCCGACTCCATTGTCATTTCTCCTCCTCGCTGACCGACCGGACCTCGGTGGCCGTCGGGAAACCTATCCGAGTCTGTCGCTACGTGCCCGCGAAGAGTAGGTTCATGACGGAGAAGGGAGTGTGATCTTTGATCCAGGAGTTCAAAGACTTCATCAACAAGGGCAACTTCGTCGACATCGCCGTCGGATTCGTGATGGGCGCCGCCTTCACGGCGATAGTGACCACCTTCGTCGACAGGCTGATCAACCCGCTGCTCGCCCTCGTCTTCGACGTCGGCGACCTCTCCAGCCTGGGCACCTTCGGCGACAACGGGAGCGTCGGCGCCTTGGTCGCGGCGGTCATCAACTTCCTGCTCGTCGGTGTGGCCCTCTTCCTGCTGGTGAAGGCGTACAACCGGATGCGGACGCCGGCGGCGGAGACGGAGCCATCAGCGGAGGTGGCGCTGCTCACCGAGATCCGTGACCTGCTCCAGACCCGATGAGCCGTCAGGCGACGGCGTACTCGGGTCGAAGCAGCGCCCCTTCGTCGAGCCGGGCCCGGAGACGGTCGCGGAGTATCGATGACAGCGTCTCGGCCTCCCGGGGGTGGGCAACCAGGACACCACGGCAGGTGGCGACCGCAGACCGATAGGGGCAGGGGAGGAGGGCGTTCATAACCGTCGCCCAGGTGGGACGTGTCGCCGACGAATGGGCGAGGTAGGGGAGCAGCTCGTCGAGAAGCCACTCGAGCTCGTAGTCCCGATCGTCGACCACGAGCCGTCTCGCCTCGCCCAGCTTGAGGAGCATCTGTCGGAGCTCGGCGTCGCCGAGGAGCGAGCCACCCTCACGACAGGCGAGCATGGCGGCGTCGATGGCGAAGAGACGGGCCGACTCCCGGTTCCAACCCTTGTCCAGGGGGTCCATCTCGATGAGACCCGCCACCTCGGCGAGACCCGAGGCCCGATAGAGCTCGCCGCTCTCCGCTTCGTCCCCCAGCTGTCCCGGCACCCCCGCTCCTCGTCCCGCGTCCCAGCATTGTCGCCTGGTGAGGGCAAACGGCGATGAGACCGCCGACCCAATCACGCAGCGGGCTCAGCGGCCGCGGTCAGTCGTATTGGTAGAAGCCACGACCCGTCTTCCGACCATTGAGACCGGCCTCGACCATGCGGGTCAACAACGGCGGGGAGGCGTAGAGCGGCTCCTTGAACTCATCGAAGAGAACGTCGGCGACGAACTTGGTGGTGTCCAACCCCACGAAGTCGGCCAGCTCCAGAGGGCCCATGGGGTGGTTGGCGCCGAGACGCATCCCGGTGTCGATGTCCTCCCTCGTGGCCTGACCGGTCTCCAGCATCCGCACCGCCGACAGCATGTAGGGGATGAGCAGCATGTTGACCACGAAACCGGCCCGGTCCTTGGCCCGGATCACCGTCTTCCCCAGACTCTCGGCGAAGGCCTGGGCGCGATCGGCGACGGCGGGGTCGGTCAACACCGTGGTCACCAACTCCACCAGCGCCATCACCGGCACCGGGTTGAAGAAGTGGAGACCGATAACCTGGGCCGGCCGCCCGGTGGCCGCGGCGAGACGGGTGATCGGTATCGACGATGTGTTCGAGGCGAGGACGGCGTCGGGGTCGGCGACGATCTGGTCGATCCTTGCGAGGAGGTCCTTCTTCAGGGTCTCGTTCTCAGTAGCCGCCTCGATGACGATGTTGCGGTCGGCCAGAGCCTCGAGGTCGGTCCCCACCGTGATCCGGCCCCTGATCTCTTCCCGCTCCTCGTCATTCAGCTTCCCTCGTTCGACGGCGCGGCTCAGCGACTTCTCGATGCGACCCAGGGCCGCCTCCGCCGCCGGGGGGTCGATCTCGTGGACCCTGACCGGATAGCCGGCCCTGGCGGCCACCTCGGCGATCCCCGACCCCATGAGACCCCCACC
>JAKEHF010000129.1 GCA_022615295.1 Actinomycetota bacterium
CCACCTTCGACGTTGCCGACGGCGAGTTCCCCGGGGTCGACGCCCTGGTGGCGGAGGCCGACGAGAGGTGTCTCGACGTCTTCGAGGACTATGTCGGAGCCAGCTACGCCGACTCCCGCTTCGTGTACAGCTACCTCCTGCCCACCGAGGACAGTTGGGGGCAAGGGGACCGGGAGATCGTCTGCTTCCTCTACGACCTCAACCTCGAGAAGCTCGAGGGAAGCGCCGAAGGCTCGGGCGAGTAGCAGGCCCACTCTCTGCGAACCCAGGGTTCCCAACCCCGCCCAGCGGGGCTATCAACCCTGGGTTGAAGGTGTTCCGGCTTATCCGGTCGCCCCACCGGTGAAGTTCCAGCTCGCCAGTCGGATCGAGGGGCAATAGACCAGACCGGAGCCGATCTCCGAATCGGCGTGCCGGGCGTCGCTCCCTAGACCGAGGATCGTGTCCGGGCCGAGGGCATCGACGAAGGACTGGGTGAAGCGGAGATTGGTCACCGGGGTGGTGATCTTCCCGTTCTCGATGAGAAAGGTCCCGTTCCGGGTGAGCCCCGTCACGACCAGGGTCTTGGGATCGAGCACCCGGCAATAGTTGAAGGTGGAGACGTAGAGCCCTTGATCCACACCGGCGATCAGCTCCTCTTCGCTCTCCTCCCCAGGTGTGACGAAGAGATCGATGGGGACCGCCCCCAGATACCCGCCGAAGAAGCTGAAGGCATGACCGGTGGAGGAGGTTCCGCCCTTGGCGGCCGTGCGCCGGTCGTGGGCGAGGGCCTTTGCGGCACCGTCGACCACCAGCTCCAGCGGCCTCTTCGGGGTCCCCTCGGAGTCGAACCCGACGCGGAGGGCCCGTCGATCAGTGGCATCGTCGACGAGACGGAGCTTCTCGTCGAATTGCTTCTCACCGAGCCTCACGAAGGACTGCTCCTCCTGGTGGAACTTGGCGTTGAACCCGTAGATAGCCATGAAGATGCAGATCGTGGCCAGACACTCGGGGGCGAGGACCACCTGACGCTCCCCCGCCTTGACGTCGACCGCCCCGATGGACGCCCTGGCGCGCCGCGCCGCCAAGGCGCCCACGGTGGTGGCGTCGATCTCGGAGAGCCGCACCGAGGCGGTGTGCCCCGAGCCGGCAATGGCTCCCTGGCGGTGGATGCCGTCGAGCACGGCTGTGGTGTGCCGGTCCTCGGCGACATGCCCGGCGCTGTTGGCGAACACGACGGTCTTGGCGGTGGTCTCGCAGTAGCCCGCGGCGTCGAACTCGGAGCCGGCGGCGATGAACTCCCCGGCCATCCCGGCCCGGACCGCAGGCGTGGCGTTCGCCGTGTCGTCGCCCCAGTGGTCGAGGGGGGTCACGGGCACCGGATCGGCCACTCCCGGCCAATCGGGATCAACGGGTTGGAGTCGAGCCGCCTCGGTGGCGTCGGAGACGACGCGGCGCAAACCCTCATCGCTGACCCGGTTGGTGGTCGCCGAGGCCACCTGGCCGTCGATGGCGACTTTTAGGGTGACCTGGGGACCCTCCTCGGCGACGTTCTGATGGATGTAGGAGTTGGCGAACCGGGTCAGCGCCTCGGAGCCCTCCCCGATCTGGACCTCCGCCTCCGCGGCGGGATCGACCTGCGCCAGCACTTGCTCGGCGATGTCGGTGAGACGGCTCAACCCCTCACCCCCACCCTCACCCCGCGGAACCGGGCCGGGACCGCCGGATGCGCGGTGTGGGCCAGCTGGATCGGTTGACCTTTGCCACAGTTGGGCAAACCCCAGAACACCCACTCCGGCTCGTTCCCGATCATGTCCATGGATCCCCAGAACTGAGGGGTGATCCCGGTGTAGGTGGGGTTCTTGACCATCTTGGTGCGGCGTCCGTTCCTCAGCTCCCACCCGATCTCACACCCGAACTGGAAGTTGAGCCGCCGGTCGTCGATCGACCACGACCGGTTGGTGCTCATCAGGTATCCCTGGTCGGTCTCGGCGATCATCTCGTCGAGGGAGGACGATCCGGGGAGAAGCCCGACGTTGGTCATACGCACCATGGGCAGACGGTTGTACCCGTCCCCGCGGACCATGCCGCCCGGGGGGAGCCCGGCGACGGCGGCGCTGTCCCTGCCGGAGAGAACCCCCACCCATGTCCCCTCGGTGACGATGTCGACCCTCTGGGCGGGTGTGCCCTCGTCGTCGAAACCGAATGTCCCCAGGGCACCGGGGAGGGTGGCGTCCGCGGTGATGTTCATCAGATCCGACCCGTATCGGTGCTCATGGAGCCGAGACAACTCGAGGTGAGAGGTCCCGGCCAGAGCCGCTTCCCAGCCGAGGATCCGGTCCAGCTCGATTGCGTGGCCCACCGACTCGTGGATCTGCAGCGCCACTTGGTCGGAGGCGAGGACCACAGTGGTCTCCCCCTCCTCCATCTCGTCGGCGCCGAGCAGCGCCACCGCCTCCTCAGCGAGGCGCGTGGCGTGGGCCGGGAAGTCCCACTTACGGATCACCTCATAGCCACCACTCTCGTAGTGCCCGAAGCTCTGCGGATAGGAGCGGATCTGGGTCTCGGTCTCGCCGACCGCCATCGCCGACATCCCGCCCCCCGATTCGACGAGTCGCTGATGGATGCGATGGCCCTGTGAGGAGACGAACCACTTGTCGGTGTCCCAGAAGTCGAGGTTTCCCCTGGCGAGGGCGACGCCCTTTGTCCTCCTCATCTCCTCGGTGACGCCGACGAGGAGTTCGACCTTCTCGGAGAGGGATACCAGTGCCGGATCCTCCTGGAAGGGGGTCCGATAATCGGCCTCCTCTACCCTCACGTCGGCGAGGTCTTGTGGGGGCCCGGGCACCATGGCCGAGGCTCGTGCGATCTCTGCGGCCCTCTCCCCAGCGGTCCTCGAGCTGGCTAACGAGGGCTCGGCGACTGCATAGAAGCCCCAGGCCGAGCCGAACAGGGCCCGCACGCCGACACCGGCCGTGGAGCCGACGTCGGTCGACTCGACGGCACCGTTCTGGACTCCGATGCTCAAGGCGCTCTCTGTCATGGCCCGGGCGTCTGCGTAAGCCGCCCCTGCGGAGAGTGCGCCCTCGACTGCGGCCTGGGCGAGGTCGAACATGGGCCGGGCGATGCTAGGCGGCGGCGTCCTGGTGGGCGATGTGGGCAAGCTCCCGCCAGATCAGGGCGAGGATCACCGCCGACCCGACGAAGGCGTACCAGAAGGGCCCGGTGACACCCCAGCGACCGGCGATGACACCCCCTAGGGCTCCGCCGATGACAAGACCGCCAAAGACGGCCAACATGCTCACGCTCCCCACCCGACCCTGGAAGATCGTCGGTACGAGCCGCTGTCTGATGCTCCCCGACGTGGTGCCCCAGACCACCTCGTGTATCCCGAAGAAGAACAGGATGGCGGCCGCCACCGAGGGAGTGGTTGTGGTGGCCAGAATGAGATGCGTCGAGGTCTCGATCAGCAGGCCACCACGCATCAGGTCGGCGAGGCTGAAGTGTCGCTCCAGCCAGCCGTAGGCCGTGGTGCCGACCAGACCACCGATCGCCATCGAGGTCAGGAGGAGCCCGTAACCCACCTCACCCATGCCGAGACGCTCTATGGCGAGTAGCACCAGCACCGACCAAGCCGCGCCGAAGGTGAGGTTGAAGAAGAACACCGTGAGCGCCAGGGTCCTCACCGCCGGGTGGTGCCACAGCCATCTGAACCCCTCTGCCACCTCCGCCCACACCTTGGAGGGCCCCTTCGCCCTCTCCACCGGGGGCACAACGATCCTCGAGATGAGGACCGCCCCCAGGCCAACGCACACCGCCTGGGTCACGAACGGGACCGACATCCCGAGGGCAAAGAGCGCGGCGCCGATCGGGGGGCCCACCAGATGGTTTGCGGTGAGATGACCCGCCGTCAGACGGGCGTTGGCTACGCCCAGGTCCCTCTTCTCGACCATCATCGGAAGAAGGGTGGAGGTGGTGGCGTCGGCGAAGGTCTCGGCCAGACCGAGGAGGAAAAACGTGGCGAGGACGACGACGACGTTGACCAATCCGGCCCAGATGGTCACGGCGAGGGAGGCCAGCACCACCGCTCGTGAAACGTTGACGACGATGACGAGACGCCGACGATCGAGACGGTCGGCGAGAACCCCGGCGTAGAGCCCGAAGAGGAGCACCGGCAGCCTCTGCACGACCAAGGCAGCCGCCACCAGTCTCGGGTCTCGGGTCTGCGAGGCGATGAGCAGGGGTCCGGCCGCCACCTCCAGT
The DNA here is from genome assembly GCA_022615295.1 of Actinomycetota bacterium. Lineage (GTDB taxonomy): Bacteria > Actinomycetota > Acidimicrobiia > Spongiisociales > ZC4RG35 > ZC4RG35. The sequence goes on from JAKEHF010000129.1 coordinate 4,243, forward strand.
CCGTCACCCAGATTCGTCAGCCATGACGAAGACAGGAGCCAGCGAAAGCTCCGTCCCAGCCGCGGCGGCGTGACGACGTCGATGAGTCGGTTCACGTCAGCACGGTAAACCCGGCCCTACCAGGGGTAGTGGCGATTTCGCCTGTGGCCTACCCTATGGAGCACAGCCCTCGTAGCTCAGGGGATAGAGCACAGGTTTCCTAAACCTGGTGTCGGAGGTTCGAGTCCTCCCGGGGGCGC